>JALZNB010000311.1 GCA_030857905.1 Actinomycetota bacterium | reverse complement strand
CCGTCCAACTCGGCTTCCCTGGTGTCCAACAGGGTCTGCGTCTTCACGACCTGGTTGGACAGCTCGGTCGTCGCCCTGCGGTCGCCGGGAAGCTCCTCGCGGATCGCGCGTCGGGTGCGTTCCAACTCGGCGAGTTGACGCGCCACTTCCTCGGCCTCGCCGCCGATCGCGGCGGTCAACTCGGCCAGTGCGGCGGCTTCGCGGTGGAACGACACGCATTTCTCGTCGGCCACCTGCTCGGCGGTCGTCCGGTCGGCCACGGCGGCGTTGTGGTCGTGCAGCGCCTCGACCAGATCGCGCACAGTGCCAACGCACCGCTTCGCCAGCGCGTCACGCAGGCTTTCCGCGCCCGCGCGGGCCTGGGTGGCCGCGCGGTGGGCCTGGCGCAGCGAATCGGTGTCGGCGGGCAGCCCGGCCTCGCCCGCGTCCCGGCTCAGCTCGGAGGCCATCGCGCCCAGCCTGCCCTCGGCCGCGACATGCTCGGCGCGTCGCCGGTCGGCCTTGGTGATCGATTCGGTGGACCGTCGCTCGGTTTCCTCGACGCTGACCCTGGCACCGATCAACTCGCGGTCGTCCGGGAACGCGCTCAGGTGCCGGTCCCAGACGTCCACCGCGGCGGTGCGCTCGCCCAGCTCGCTCTCGGCGGTGGTGAGTTGTTCGCGCATGGTCTCCAGCGCGGCGGCCAACTCGGTGATCGCCCGCTTGCGCGCGGCTTCCCGTGCTCCGGCGCCGACGTACTCCGCGTCCTGTTTGGACGTCGAACCGTGCAGCACACCCGCACGCCACCGCCCGTCGGGCCACACCGTGAGCCCGGAATGGTCCCCGCCGTAGGACACCGCGGCCAGCAAAGCCGCCACGACGCCCTCGGAGACCGTGCTTTCCGGTTCCACCGACGGAACCAGCGCGGCCGAGAGCGGGCGGTCAGCGGTCGAACCGTCCACAATGGCCACGGTGTCGAAATCGGGAATGGACCCGTCGGCGCTGACCCACGCGGTCAGCAACCCGCTGGCCTGCAACGCCGCCTCCAGACCAGCCTTGGCCCGCCCGTCCAGCCCGGAAGCGAAATCGACCAGCCGGTAGAACGGGGCTCCGGTCGTGGAATCCCGTCGCGCGGCGGTGAACTGGGGAACCGGTGCGGCGGCGTCGACCCCGCTGCGCAACTCGATGAGCCGGGTCTCGGTGTCCTTGACCCGCCCGACCAGGTCGTCCACGACCTGTCGCGCGCCGACGACCTGTTGGCGCAGCGCCGACACGTGCGGGGTGGCCCACCGGCGGGTTGCGTCGAGTGCCGTCCTGGTCGCGGTCCGCTCGGCGCACACCTCGTCCGGTGTGGGCGGTTGTGGTGGGCGCTGAGCGTGATCGCCCGCGAACGGGCCCGATGTGGTCCAGGCGAGGACCTGCTCACACCACATCTCCGCGGCGACACCGAATCGCTGCCTCGCCTCGTTGCGGTGGCCCGCGGTCTCGGTGGCCTCGATCTGCGCGTCCCGCGCCTTCGTCCGGAGCTTGTCGAGTTCCTGGCGATCGTTGTCGAGCGTGCGGGCGCGCTCGTGCAACGCCATCGACAACGCCGCACGTCGCGCGACGGCGGAACCGACTTCCTCGGCCCGTCGTGCGGCCGCCGCCAGCGATATCTCCAACTCATCCGGCGCGACCTCCGGCGGCGTGCGCCGCTGGATCTCCAGCGGTTCGGCCTCCGGGTCCGGCTTGGCGCGCACTTTGGCAGTCGTGGTCCGCGGCAACGGTTTCGGAGCCGGTGGGACGGTCGGGCACAGCGCCGGATCGAGCCCGGCCGCGACCAGTGCCTCCGATGTGGAGCGCGCGAGTTCGGCCGCGTCCTCGACGTCACCACCGAGTCTGCGCAGCACGGTGAGCACGGTCTCCACCGCCCGGTCGGCGTGGTTGCGTTGCACACTGGCGTTGTCGAGAGCGGCACCCGCGGCGTCGCGGGTGCGCTCGACCAGGCGCTCGCGGTCCTGGAGGTCGCGCAGGCCCTGGTAGGCGGGCAGTGACTTGAGCGAGTCGATGCTGTTCTCCAGCTCGGCCTCGCGCTCTTCGAGCTGCCGTACCCGCTGCTCCGCCTCGGTGTGCCTGCCGGTGTCCGCGGTGAGTTTTCCTCGCAGCTTGCGGATTTCGGTGTGCGCGCTGTCCAGTGTTCGCCGCGCGATGTCGGACCGGCCGCCCGCGCCGTGCAGGGCGCCGAGCGCGTATCCGGAGTAGCCGGACAGGAACGCGCTCATCGCCGCGTCGGCCGCGCTGAGCCTGCCGATGTTCTCCCGGATCGACTCCAGGTCCTCGAACGACGTCGCCAACTGCTCGACAACGCCGATGTCCAACGGAGGCAACGCCTCCGACAGGATCTGTTCGAGCTGACCGTCCTGCACCTTCAACCCGATGTCGGGGTTGCGCAGTGTGCGTTGCAGGTGCAGCAGGTCGCCGTAACGGCCGCTGGGCACGCCGTAGACCGTCTCGGCGACCTTGGCCCGGAACGCGGCCTCGTCGTAGATTCGGTCCGCGCCAAGCACATCGCGCAGCGCGGCGGGCCCGAGCGGAACCCGGTCCGCCGAGGCGAGCCGGAAATGCGTGCCGACCCGGGACGGGGTGACGAACCGCCACGAATCGCTGATCTGCTGCGAGGTCGCCGACGCCTTCACGCCGATGCCGCAGGTCAGGTACTCCTCGCCCGCGGGGCCCGCGCGATGCAGTTCGATCCAGGCATAACCGATGCGGTTGGGGCCGCCGTCGTAGTCGTCGAGCATGAGCCGCCGGATGGACACCGTGCCCGCGCCCTTGGAACCCAGGTAGCGCAGATCGCCGTCGAGACACAGCGGCAGCAGCAGTTCCAGCGTGCGGGACTTGCCCGATCCGTTGGTGCCCTGGAAGATCGCGCGCCCACCGGAGAAGTCGAAGGTCTGCTCGCGGTACTGCCAGATGTTGACGATGCCGCCGCGGTGCAGCCGCCACCGGCCGAACTCCGGCTCGGTGTCGTCTTCGGTGCTCACGATTCCCCTTCCTCGTCGAACAACGACCAACCGGGCAGGCTGACCTGCGGCGCGGCCTCGACGGCCTTGGCCGGGGTGTCGTCCGGCTGCGGCAGCCAGCGGTGGGCGGCGGGGCTGATCAGCCAGCCGTCACCGTCGGGCACGGCCAAGGTGAGCCGGACCAGCAGATCGAGGACGTCGTCGACCAGGTCGGCGAGATCCTCGGTCGCCTGCCGAGACCACGCCGCCGGGTAGTCCTCGATCAACCGGGCGCACACCTCGCGAACCGTCGCCCGCGACACCGGTGTCCGACCGTCCGGCCGTCGACTGTCCTCTTCGGACTGATCGTTGGCTTCGGTGTCATCTGGTCGATGCAGCAGCTCGGGCAATGCCAACAACGCGATGCGGGCGACCGTACCGGTAGCCGGGAACGAGACGTCCGTCAGGTACTCCTCGGGGTCGGTGACCGCGATCCCCTCGGCCCGCGTCTCGGTGATCAGCCCGAAGCAGCGCTCCAGCAGCACCGACTCCCGGCGCTGTCGGCGCAACAACCACTGGGCCTCGTCCGGTGGCAGATCAGCGTGCAGCGTCACCGGATTCTCCACCAGACGGCGCCGCACAGCCTGTTCGGTCTGGCCCGCCGACGCGGCCAGCCGCACCAGCTCGTCACCCGAGCGCGCCTCGGTCAGTGGCCCGGAAAGCAACTGGCCCAGGAGATCCGTGTGGATGGTGATCAGGGCCTCCGCGGGAACCTCGCCGATCAGGCCCGCGATCGTGCCGTCGGTCTCGGTGATGGCGCCCAGTCCGATCAGATGGCGCAGCGCGGCTGTCAACGCCCGTCGATCGCTGACGTCGTCGAACACCGGCAGGCCCGCTTCGGACGCGGCCGAGCGCACGTCCGCCACCAGCCGCGACAGCAACACCTGCTTGCCGATACCGGTCAACGCCGCCATCGTCAGGCACACATACGCATACGCGCGCGGTGACAACGCGGGCTCGCCACGCGTGCCGTCACGACCTGGCCCGGCCTTGTAGAGGCGCGCGAACCGGCGCTCCACCACCAGTCGGTAGCCGAGGACGCCCGCGAACATCTCCTGCAGCGCCACCCGGTAGCGGTAGACCAGCGGCAAGAGATCACCGTCGGGGCCGCCCGGCCGCAGCAACGGATGGCGCAACAGGACCTTCGCGCACCGGGCCACGTTGGCCGCGTCGATGTCGGACAGATCGCCGAGGGCGTCCCTGGTCTTAGCGGCCACGGGCCCTCCCCACGTCGACGCGACTGATGGCCAACTCGGTGTCGCGCAAGGTGAGCGTGCCGGATGCGCTGCGGACGCGGGTGGTGTGGCCCGCCGTGGGGGTGAGGGTGAGCCGGAGTCCGCGGACCTGGTCGG
>JALZNB010000295.1 GCA_030857905.1 Actinomycetota bacterium | reverse complement strand
ACCGACACCTCTGTGCCCTGTACAGTCCAGTGTGGACAGTCCTATCCAGACACCATGAGGCTCTTGACGCCGTTCTGGAAGTTCGACCGCAGCCGTACCGGCTCCGCGCTCGCGTGGAGTTCGCCGGGAAGGTCGAGGACCGCCTGGAACATCGACCGCATCTGGGTGCGGGCCAGTTGTGCGCCGAGACAGAAGTGCGGGCCGTGACCGAAGCTCAGATGGTCGTTGCCGCGGCGGGTGATGTCGAAGGTGTCCGGGTCCGGGAAGACTCGCTCGTCGCGGTTGGCCGAGGAGAACCACACGACGACCTTGTCGCCCTCGGCGATCCGGGTGCCCGCCAGTTCGGTGTCCACGGTGGCCGTTCGACGAAAGTGCATCACCGGCGTCCACCAGCGCAGCATTTCCTCGACCGCGCCCGGCACCAGCGAGCGGTCGGCCCTGACCGCCCGGTAGGCGTCCCGGTGCGACATCAACGCGATCATTCCGCCGGGGATTCCGTTGCGCAGCGTCTCGTTCCCGGCGACCGCGAACAGCCAGAACAGGTTCTCGAACTCCGCGATCGACACCCGCCCGCCCTCGTCGTCGACCTGCGCCATCAGGGCGCTCATCACGTCGTCGCCCGGATTGCGCCGCTTGAACTCGCCGAGATCCCGGGCGTAGGCGTAGAGATCGGGCATGCCTTCCCTGGTCCGAGGATCGGGCATGAGCCCGTCCGGGCCGGGCTGAGGGCGCAACGCCAACGCTCGCCGCGCCAACTCCGTCGAGCCGGTGCCCTCGGTCGCGCTGACCGCGTACTCGGCGTCCTGAAACCCGATCACCCGGTTGCTCCAGTCGAACATCAGCCACCGATCGGCCGCCGGAACGCCGAACACCTCGGCCAGGGTCAGCAGCGGCAGGTCGGCGGCCACGTCCTTGGCGAAGTCGAACTCGCCCCGCTCGGCGGCGGTCGTGACCAGCGCGCGGGCCCACCCATCGATCCGGTCGGCCAGCCGCGCCACGGCTCGGGAGGTGAACGCCGCGGTGAGCAACCCGCGCAGTCGAGAGTGGTCCGGCGGGTCCTGGTTCAACATCATCTGGCGTACGAACGCGAGCGCGGCAGGCGTGGCGGGGTCGCGAATCTGGGTCGCGCCCAACTGTGACGAGAACACCCGCGGCGAGCGCAACACGTGTCGCACCTCGGCGTGGCGCAAGACTGCCCAGAACCCAGGCCCGTCCTGTTCGGCCACCCACGTCACCGCCGACTCGGCGCGCAACCGGGCCAGCAGGTCGTAGGGGACACCGTCGACATAGGTGTCCGGGTCCAGGATCGGCGAAAGGCCCATGCCCGCAATCTGTACCCGGCGAGCCCGCGTGCGGCAAGATCGCGCCTGTGCAACTACATGTCGAACGCGGCGGTGGCGACGGCCCGACGCTGCTCCTCATGCATGGCCTTGGCGGCACCGGCGACGTCTGGTCCGGGCTGTGCGACCACCTGACCGAGTGGTGGCCCGGTGGCTGGGTCGTCCCGGACCTGCCCGGACACGGCGCCTCGCCGTCGCTGCCGTCCTACTCCTTCGGGGCACTCGCTGCCGCTGTCGCCCACGCCGTCGAACCGGGTCGGCCGGTCGCGGTCCTGGGGCACTCTCTGGGCGGTGTCGTCGGACTCACGTTGGCCAGTGGATGGTTCGGCTTCCCGGTGACCGGTGTGTGCGGGCTCGGCGTCAAGGTGAGTTGGACGCCCGATGACCTGGCCAAAGCGGGCGCGCTCGCGAAAAAGCCCGCGCGGGTGTTCGACACCAGGGAGGAAGCGCTCGACCGGGCGTGGAAGGTGGCCGGTTTGCCGGGGCCAAGCGCGGATTCCCGCCTTGTCCGCGCCGACGGTGACGGTTGGCGGATCGCGCTGGACGCCGGGGCGTTCTCGGTCGGTAGGCCGGACCTGCCCGGATTGCTGGCGGCCTCGCGCGCGGAAGTGATGCTGGCGGCGGGGGAGTCGGACCCGATGAGTCCGGCCGACCACTTGCGGGCCCTGGTCCCTGCCCCCGTCATGCTGGCCGGGCTTGGCCACAGCGCGCACGTGCAGGACCCGACGGCGCTGCGCCCACTGGTGCGGTGGTTGTCGACGCTCGGGTAGACGGGTCCCCTCGACCTC
>JALZNB010000277.1 GCA_030857905.1 Actinomycetota bacterium | reverse complement strand
CCTTATGCGATGAAGATCACAACGCCGTTCGACCTGGCTATCGCGGAGGCCGTCCTGTCCGCCGAGGAGACCCCGTGCGTGTAGGCATCGGCACCGATGTCCACCCCGTCCAGCCCGGCCGCGAATGTTGGATCGCGGGCCTGTTCTGGGCCGACGACCACGGCTGCGAAGGCCACTCCGACGGCGACGTCGCCGCCCACGCCCTCTGTGACGCCTTGCTGTCCGCGGCGGGTCTGGGCGACCTCGGCGCCGTCTTCGGCACCGGTGACCCCCGGTGGAGCGGTGCCCACGGTACGACCCTGCTGGTCGAGGTCCGCAGGTTGCTCGACGACGCGGGTTTCCGGGTGGCCAACGCGGCGGTCCAGGTCATCGCGAACGCCCCCAAGATCGGCACCCGGCGGGTGGAAGCCCAAGACGCGCTGTCGGCGGCTGTCGGCGGCCCGGTCTCGGTCAGCGGCACCACGACCGACGGGCTGGGCCTGACCGGCCGCGGCGAAGGCATAGCGGCGGTGGCGACCGCCCTGCTCCTGGCCAAGTAGCCCACTTATGGTTCGCGTCACACCAACGAGAGTCGTCGACGACAACCGCCGACGCACTACCGTGGTGAGGTGATTCGCGGCGTTCTGTTGGACTACTCCGGCACCCTGTTCCGTCTGGAGCCAGGCGCCGACTGGGCGCGCGAACTCGACGGCCCGCCATTGTCGGAGGGCAGGCAGGCCGAGATCCTGGTCGGGCTCACCGCCCCGGTCGGCCCGGCCGCGCATCTCCCGGCGGACCTGCTGGACGACTGGAACCGCCGCGACCTCGACCCGGCACTGCACCGGTCGGTGCACATCGCCGCGCTCAAGGCTTCCGGCATGGACACCGATGGCCTGCCCGAGCAGGTCTATCAGCGCATTCTCGACCCGGCGTCGTGGCGCCCGTACCCGGACACCGGCGACGCCCTGCGCGCGTTGCGGGACAACGGAATCCCGGTCGCGGTGTTGAGCAACATCGCGTGGGACATCCGCGACGTGTTCGCCCACAACGGCTTCGACGGGCTGGTCGACGAGTTCGTGCTCTCCTACGTCGAGGGCATGGTCAAACCCGACCCGAACATCTTCCTGCTGGCCTGCGAACGGATCGGCGTCGCACCGGCGGACGCCTTGATGATCGGCGACAGCGCCGAGGCGGACGGCGCCGCGGCCGCGGTGGGCTGTCGATTCGAGCGGGTGGAGCCGCAGGCGACCGCGAACCGCCCCGACGCGCTGGTCTCCGCGTTGCGCGCGCACGGTCTCGCGGGCTGAGCCAAGTCGATCCCAGCGTTACCCGTACCATTTCCGTTCATCGGCGCTGGTCATGTGTTACCGCCGATGAGCGCACCGCCCCAACCCGGGAGATCGCCGTGTCCCTGCACATCTTCGACAGCGCGAGCCGTGGCCTGCGCGAATTCACCCCGCTGAAAGCCGGGACGGCGTCGATCTACGTGTGTGGGGCCACCGTGCAGGGCATCCCCCACATCGGTCACATCCGCAGCGGCATGAATTTCGACGTGCTGCGCCGCTGGTTGACCCACACCGGCCACGACGTGTCGCTGGTGCGCAACGTCACCGACATCGACGACAAGATCCTGCACAAGGCCGCGGACGCGGGCAGGCCGTGGTGGGAATGGGCCGCCACGCACGAGCGCGCCTTCGACGAGGCCTACGACCTGCTCGGCTGCCTCCCGCCGTCGATCGGACCGCGCGCGACCGGACACATCACCCAGATGGTCGACCTGATCCACCAGCTCATCGACTCCGGCCACGCGTACGCGGCGGGCGGCGACGTGTACTTCTCGGTCGCGAGCCATCCCGCGTACGGCGAGTTGTCCCGGCAGAAGATGGACGAGGTCAAGCAGGGCGAAACCCTCGCGGAGGGCAAGCGCGACACCCGCGACTTCACGCTGTGGAAGGCCGCGAAGGCGGGCGAGCCCGCGTGGCCGACGCCGTGGGGCAGCGGCAGGCCCGGCTGGCACCTCGAGTGCTCGGCGATGGCCAAGATGTACCTCGGCTCCGAGTTCGACATCCACGGCGGCGGCATCGACCTCGTGTTTCCGCACCACGAGAACGAGCTGGCCCAGTCGCGTGCGGCGGGCGACGGCTTCGCCCGCTACTGGATGCACAACGCGTGGGTCACCATGAGCGGCGAGAAGATGTCGAAGTCGCTCGGCAACGTGGTGTCCATCCCGGAGATGCTGCGCCGCGTCCGCGCTCAGGAACTGCGCTACTACCTGGTCGGGCCGCACTACCGGTCCACGATCGAGTATTCCGAGACCGCGCTCGAAGAGTCGGTGCGCGCCTACCAGCGCGTCGAATCCTTCGTGGGCAAGGTGGCCCAGCGCACGGGTGTCGTTCCCGCGGGCGAGCCGACACCGGATTTCGTCACGGCCATGGACGACGATCTGGCCACCCCGACCGCGCTCGCCGCGGTGCACAATATGGTGCGTACCGGCAACATCGCCATCGACTCCGGTGACGACGACGGTGCGCGCGCGGCGGCTTCGGCCGTACGCGGCATGACCGGCATCCTGGGCCTGGACCCCTTGTCCGCCAAGTGGTCCGACAGCTCCACAGTGGACACAGGGGTGCGTCGGGCCTTGGACGCGCTGGTCGACGACCAGCTGGCCGAACGCCAGCGGGCCAGGGCGAGCCGCGATTTCGCGCTCGCGGACGTGATTCGAGACCGCCTGCTGACCGCGGGCGTCACCGTCGAGGACACCCCCGACGGTCCATTGTGGACATTGAAGGACAGTTGACGTGGCAGGCAATTCCAGGCGCCAGGGCGCTATGCGCAAGCCGGGCTCCAAGAAGGGCGCCGTCGTCGGCTCCGGCGGACAGCGACGCAGGGGGCTGGAGGGCAAGGGGCCGACCCCGAAGGCCGAGGAGCGTCCCGGCCACAAGGCCAACCGCCAGGCCAACTCCCAGGCCCGGCGCGACCAGCGCAAGGACAAGCCCGGCAACGAGTTCGTCGCGGGCCGCAACCCCGTCGTCGAGTGCCTGCGCGCCCAGATCCCGACCACGGCACTGTTCGTGGCGATCGGGATCGACGCCGACGACCGGGTCGCCGAGGCCGTTCGCCTCGCCGCCGATCGAGGCGTGTCGGTGTTGGAGGTCTCCCGTCCCGAACTGGACCGGCTGACCGCGGGCGCCATGCACCAGGGCTTGGCCCTCCAGGTGCCGCCGTTCATCTACGCGCACCCGGACGACCTGCTCGAAGCGGCCAGGAACACCGGCGAGCCGCCACTGTTGGTCGCCCTCGACGGGGTGACCGACCCGCGCAACCTCGGCGCGGTGATCCGTTCGGCGGCCGCGTTCGGCGCGAACGGGGTGCTGCTGCCCCAGCGGCGCAGCGCGGGAATCACGGCCGTCGCCTGGCGCACCAGCGCGGGCACGGCCGCGAAGATCCCGGTGGCCATCGCGACCAACCTGACCAGGCAACTGCGCGCGTACGCCGACGAGGGCATGATGATCGTCGGCCTCGACGCCGACGGCACCATGGAGCTCGACAACCTCAACCTGGCGACGTCCCCGCTGATGGTCGTGGTCGGGTCCGAGGGACGCGGGCTTTCCCGGCTGGTGCGCGAAGCCTGTGACGCCACGGTGTCGATCCCGATGGCCGCGGGCATCGACTCGCTCAACGCCTCCGTGGCGGCCGGGGTCGTCCTGGCCGAGATCGCCCGGCTCAGGCGCGCGGCGGGCCGTATCTGACCACCGCCCGGCCAGTCCGATGTGGACGGCGTGCGGGCTGTCGTTGACGGGGAGGGTTTCGACCACCGAAGCCCTCCCCTGCGCGGATGGCCGAAGTGTCGCGGTTTCGCCCATCCTCACAACCGCGCGAGGCAGGAAAGGTAGGGTCCCGGAGGAGTTCGCCGAGGGGGCAGAGGATGTCGTTCGCCAGTCCGTTGTTCCTGTGGTACTTCATCCCGATCGTCCTCATCGCCGTCCTCCTCGCCCCGAGGACGTGGCGCAACGGGATCATCGCCGTCGCCAGCCTGCTCTTCTACGCCGCGGGCGCGGGGCCGAGCACGCTGCTGCTCCTGAGCTGCATGGTCGTCAACTTCCTCGCGGGCCCACGACTCGAACCCGACGAGGGCGACACCCGCCGGGCCACGCGGCGCCGACTGCTGTTCGGGATCGTCGGCTTCGACCTCGCCGTTCTCGTCGTGTGGAAGTACGCCGGGTTCGCCACCGAACAGATCGCGGGCTTCGCGAAACTCTTCGGCGGCGAGTTCCCCGTCGTCGACCTGGTCCTGCCGATCGGCATCTCGTTCTACACCTTCCACCACATCTCCTACGTGGTGGACATCTACCGGGGTGAACGCAAGGCACTGCGGCAACCGGTCGCGTTCATCACCTACATCGCGATGTTCCCGCAGCTCGTCGCCGGCCCGATCGTCCGGTACCGGGAGATCGCCGACCAGTTGCCGCAACTACGCACCCACCGCCTGGACGACATCGCGTCCGGGTTCCCCCGCTTCGCGCTCGGCCTGTGCAAAAAAGTCATCATCGCCGACTCGCTGAGCCCACTGGTGGAACAGTGCTTCGCCACCCCCGCCAACGAGATGACCTTCGCCGTCGCCTGGCTCGGCGCGATCGCCTTCACCCTGCAGCTCTACTTCGACTTCTCCGGCTACTCCGACATGGCCATCGGCCTCGGCCGGATGCTGGGCTTCCGCCTACCGGAGAACTTCGCCCGACCGTACTCGTCGGTGACCGTCACCGAGTTCTGGCGCCGCTGGCACATGTCCCTGTCCCGCTGGTTCCGCGACTACGTCTACATCCCCCTCGGCGGCAACCGCGACGGCGCCGGACGCACGTACCGCAACCTGTGCGTCGTCTTCGTCCTCACCGGCCTCTGGCACGGCGACAACTGGACTTTCCTGGTGTGGGGCCTGTTCCACGGCGCACTACTGATCGTCGAACGCGGCTTCGGCCTCGACCGCTCCCCCACCAACCCCCTACCCCGCTACGCCCGCCGCGCACTGACCACCGTCTTGGTCATCTTCGGCTGGGTGTTCTTCCGCGCCACCGACATCGGACAGGCCCTGGTCATGATCGGCCACATGCTGCTCCCCGATTTCAACGGCCTCACTGACGGCGTCAATGCGGCCTTGGGGAACCAGGTCGCCGTGACACTGTTGATCGCCCTGGCGATCATGTTCATGCCCGCGACACCGGTAACCGGCCCCATGCTGGAGTCCTCTCGCAGCCGCACGGCGACGATCCTGCGGGTCACGGTGATGGGACCGGGCCTGCTGTGGGCCGCGATCCTCGTGGCCACAGGCACTTTCAGCCCATTCCTGTACTACCAGTTCTGACCGGGCGCACGGCCTGAGCCTTATATCGGGCGAGGGCCGGAACTGCCGGGTTGACCGCGACAAAGATTCAGTATCCAGGCCGAAACGAGGCTCGCCGTGCATCAGGACAGCGGGGCCGCGCTAGCAGACTCATTCGTGTTGCTGGTCGACCCGGCCGCCGTGTCGATCGAGTTCGGCGACGTCCACAACAGATCGGCCAGGGGGTCAACGGGCTCTATATCGTGACGGGTGCAGCACGTCGATTCTGACCGACTAGTGCGCGGACTCGAACGCCGCCACCACAGCCACAGGGATACGCCCCGCGCCGACGGCGTCATTCAGCTCGACCTGAATCGGACGTCGTCCAAGGAGCAGGATCACTCCTCCGAACACCCATTCGGAGGAGCTTCCGCGTTTCACGATCCTTGTCGGTCTTGGTCTCTACGCTGCGAACTCGTGTCCATCAAGAGCTACGTCGCGACACTCGATGGGGCCTTGGAGAAGATCACGGCCGCACTCGAAGTGCTGCAAGGCGGACTCGTCCAGACCGACGAGGCCAGGACTCTGCTCGGGCAGGTTCTTCAGGGAACCAACGACCCGGATGCCGGCCGCGTCTACGGGGAGTTCGGCCAAGCCCACAACGCCATGGCCCAGGCGTATTCGTCCGTGGCCAGTCTCGGCCCGAAGTTCTGCGGCTACATCGCGTCGATCACCGACGGCCAAGGAACATCGGCCCCGGCAACACCAGCTCCGGCCCGTCCTGCGCCGTCACCAGCGAGACCGGCAGCCGGAGACACGGAGGTCACTCCGGAACGCGTCGCCGAGCTGCGCCGCGAGCTACCTCCTGACGTCCAACCGCCAAGCAGGCGACCGCGTGGAGCACCCAAACCGAAGACCCACGGCCGATGGATCGGGCCGGATGGAACCAAACACGCCGAAGTAAGCGGCGATGACAACAAGGCCCGCGCTGCGGTCGATTGGTTCAAGAGTCAAGGCATAGATGTCCCTCAGCGAATATCAGACGTTGAAATGAAGCTTGCGGTACACATGCGACTCGGCAACATCAAAGAAGCTACTCTCGTTATTAACCACGTTCCCTGTCCGGGTATTTTCAGCTGCGACTCCATGGTCCCGCGCATCCTGCCGCCCGGGTACACTATGACCGTCCACGGGACAAACGGCTTCTCAAAAACATACAGGGGTGCAGGCGACACATGACCACGATCTCGGCATTCTATTTGCAAGAGGAAGGCAACGAGGGTAACATTCTGACCACGTTGGCCGAGGTCCGTGACTTCATCACGCGCGTCCAGAAGGATTCCGTCGAGTGGGAATGCGAGCTATTCACTCAGTGGTACATCAAAGATGCTAGGGACACGCCGGAGTTCTGCGTCGGAATCAACGGCGACAAGGGTGTTGTCACCTTCTCTGGCCGTGGCTGGACAGGTGGGATCTGGGTGAGCATCGGCAACACCTCCCGACGCGGAGAACCCAACGTCGAGTATGATTATATGGGCAACCTTACCGAAGTCCCGGCCGACGGAGAGATCCCAATCGACGCAGTGGTCCGAGCAGCCGAAGAATTCTTCGCCTCGAACGGAGACCGGCCAACCACCATCAAGTGGCGCAAGTGCGTCTAGCCTTACATTGCAATCGCCCTCATCGCAGCCAACATCCGCTGGTCCACACCCATATTCAACCCGAGATCGGACTCACCAGCATCACATTCGACAGAGTCGCTCTGTCGAATGAGGGGCACCTAGGTACAATCGGGCAGCCGTGACCATTGGCCGTCAGGAGGTAGAATTGGGAGCGTTGCTCAGAGAGGCCGATAAACTCGTTCGGGAGCACTTGGCGGCGAGTCAGCCTCGACGCTATGCCCATCTTCAAGGGGCACTAAGACGCAGCCGAACCTCGGCTCCCATGTTCACAGACACCGATGCCGAGATCCTCAGAGTGTCAGCACTTGTGCACGATATCGGTTATTGCGATTCGGCTTTTGACACCGGTTTCCACGCACTGGATGGCGCCCGGTTCCTTGCGGGCTTGGGTTTCCCTCGCCGTATCTGCAATCTTGTAGCTCACCACTCATGCGCGTATCAAGAGGCGGAGTTGCGCGACCTGGCGTCCGAACTGGCCGAGTGGGAGGACGAGCGCACACCCTTGCGCGACGCGCTGTGGTGGGTGGACATGACCACGTCGCCCGATGGGGCGGTAGTTGCGTTCAGCAGGCGTATTGCTGAGATCCAGGAACGGTACGGGCCCGGCGAGTTGGTGACGCGGTTCATCCAGCAGGCGGAACCAGAGTTGAGAGCTGCGGTGGAACGTACGGACGAACGACTGTCTCTGGCCGGGCTTGATCAAATGTAGGAGGTGAACTCAATGATGTGGGCGAGGTCGCTGTAGGCGCCGATAAACCTCGTGACCGCAACGTCAATGCCCGCTTCTTGACCTCCCTGATTCCTGTGGCCGTTCAAACATTGGCCGGGCGTCGGCGAGACGCCCACACGCCCAACAGGATGACGGCTATGCCCAGCAACGACAGCAACGGCACCGATTCGCTGAGGAACACGGCGCCGAGCGCCACCGAGGCCACCGGCACCAGGTATGTCACCACCGATGCGCCTACTGGTCCTTCGGTCCTGATCAGGGCGTAGTTGATGATGTAAGCCAGGCCGGTGCCGAATACACCGAGGATCGCCAGGGACAGCCATGGCACCCACGACCACGTCGGTGCGTCTGCGGTGTCGAACGGCAGCGTCAACGCCACGAGGACACTTGCCGCGACCAGTTGGCTCGTTGACAGCACCGTTGGCGTGAGGTTCTTCGGGATCAGGTACTTGCTCATATACAGGTAACTGATGCCATAGCTCAGCGCCGCCAACAAACAGAACAGCGTGCCCAGCGTGTCCACCGAATCAGCGGCCCACGGTGCGAAGATCAGCAGACTTCCCAGGAAGCCCAGCACCAGGCCGAGCACTTGGAGTCCGTTCAACCGGGAGGACAGTCGAGCCAGGAAGACAACGGCAAGCGTCCACAGCGGGGTTGTCGCGTTCAAGGCTCCTGCTATGCCCGAATCAACGCGGGTCTCTCCCAATGCGAACAGCAGGTATGGCACGGCGTTCGCGACCAGTGCCGCTACGAAAAGGTGGCCCCACGTCGGCAGGTCCGCGGGGAGTTTCTCTCGGCGGATCGCTACGACCGCCAGCAGGACCAGCGCGCCGAGCACCATGCGGGCGACCGTGAGCTGGACCGGGCTGAACGCGTCCAGCGATATCTTGATCCACAGAAAGTTGGAGCCCCAGGCCAGCGCCAGCGTCGCGAT
>JALZNB010000256.1 GCA_030857905.1 Actinomycetota bacterium | reverse complement strand
GGCCACCACAGAAACGATCTGTCCCCTGTTGCTCTGGCAATCGCCGCTGTCGACGAGGCCGCTACCGCTGGTCGGGGCGCTCGACGTCACCGCGCCACGCACCGGTCTCGTTGCCCCCGCGCTCTTCGATGAACTCCTTGAAACGCTTCATGTCCCCCTTGACGCGGCGGTCGAGAATGCCGAGCTTGTCGGCGACGTTCTCGACGAAGCCCTCGGGGTCGATGTCCATTTGCGCCGTGACGCGGGTTCGGACGTTGTCGAGGCGGTGAAAGGTGACCACTCCGGCGTGGTTGGGACCGTCGACCGAGCGCCACGCGATGCGTTCATCGGGGTGTTGCTCGGTGATGACCGCGTCGAATTCGCGGCGCTGCCCGGCGACCTCGATCACCCAGTGCAGTTTGGTGTCGCCGTGCTGCCGAATCTCCTGGACTCCGTCCATGAACTTCGGGAACGACTCGAACTGGGTCCACTGGTTGTAGGCGGTGGGAACATCCACTTCGACGTCCACGGACTCGGTGATCGTGCTCATCAGCGGCACTTCCTCCTTAAACCGTCGGGCTCTGCGGTGTCGCAGGTCGTTGTCTGGCACATACCCCCACCGCCTGATCGGGAAACGTCCAGCTCTCGTCGTGGCCCGCCATACGCCCAACCGGCTTGTGGCGCACAGGGGTAAGGGATCATGACGTCAGCAAATTTCGGAAGCGAAAGCGCACCTGAGCTGGACCCTGTCGCCCACTGGGCCCGTCATGTTCCCGATATGTATCTGGTTGGAGAATCACCCAGCAGGCTCTTGATATTCGTTTGGTGGTTACTACGCTTCTGGGATGGCGGCTCCCCGGAAGGGACGAACGATGAACGCACGAGCTGTGCTGGCCGCTCAGCGCGGACGACTCCTGTTGGTGACCATGTTCATCCTGGCCGCCTCCACCGCGCAGAGCGTGATTCTCCCCGGCCAGGCCGAGGCCCATACCGTCGTCTGGAATCCCGCCACATACACCACCCCCGTCACCAATCCGTGCCGAGCCGTCAGCCAGTGGTACGGCACGAGCTTCGACGGATCGCGTTCCCACAACGTCAACGACGGCAACTACCGCGGCATCGACATCGCCGTGCCCACCGGCACGGCCGTCTACGCCCCGAAAGCGGGACGCGTGGTGTTCAGCGGCTGGAACACCGGCGGCGGAAACATGATCTCCATCGACCACGTCGAGTCCGGCGGCACACTGCGCACGGTCCTGGCCCACCTCAACTCTCGGCTCGTGGGTACCGGCTCCTGGGTCGAGAAGAACCAGCTCATCGGCTATTCCGGGGCGACCGGACAGGTCACCGGCCCACACCTGCACTGGCACATGATCGTGTCCGATCACGGCACCGCGGCCTACAGCGCAGTCCTCGACGACATTCCCGGCGTGATGGAGCGCTGGTCGCCGCGAAAGATCTGCGGCACCGAAGGCGGCGGCTGAGGCATCGGGTACAGCGAACCGTGGACCTCCAGGTGCGCTGCCCCGTCGACGAGCCGCGAGGCACAGGCACGCACAAATCCCCGCCGAGGAGCCGAACGATGAAGACCCGACGAATGGTCACGGTCGTGACCACGGCCGCCATCCTGCTCACGACCTACGGAACCGCCCAGGCCCGTCCATCCACCGAACCAGCCCTCCCGGTCGCCTCCGTTCAGGAGACCGCGCCCAACAACGCGATGGGCGATGTCACTGCCAACGGCATCTACCTCAAGACCGGTGCCGCGATCCGAGACGCCTGGGGAAACACGTTCGCCCGAGCGCAGGACGTGTCGACCCCCAAGCAGTTTCACCGGATGGAACGCATAGGCCCGATGAACATCGAGGGGAGCAACACCTACCTCTACTGGATGCGGGGAGCGGGCAGCGGTGAGCCGTCCGGCTTCGTCTCCCGGGGTCACATCGTGAACCCCGGAGACATCGACGGCCAACTCGACATGCGATGGGCCGCGGGCAACGGGGCACCGAGGACCACCACCTCGACCATCGGATACTTCCGACTGCACCCCATCAGCGACGACATGGGCTACGCCGGTCCCAGCGACGGCGTATGCCGTCAGTACAAGTGGTACGGGGTCAAGGGCACGTTCCCCGACGGGAAGAACTACGCCTATCTGAGCTGGAGTCTGCCGAACGTCAGAGTCGGCGGCATGGTCCGAACCTCGTTCCGCGACGGAGAGGCGTTCCGCCACACCGACACCCAGACCCTGCGGCTGAAGGCGTACCGCTACAGCTACCCGACATGCGATGAGGAAGTCGGGTGGGTCGACTACAAGTACGTGCGGATCTACCAGAACGGTCATCTCTTCTTCGGCTGGGCGGTCAGCGCCAGCTACTTCAAGGACGAAGGCGTCGTCAAGGACCACATGGACTGAGGCGAGCCCCCGTCGTTCGACGGCCGTCGTGACTCGATCACCGGCGGATCTGACGCTCTCAAGGCATCAGATCCGCCGGTGATCAAGCGTGAGGCTCACGGGCAACCCGCGAAGTCCAGCCAGGGCGCCAGACCAGCCGCTGAGCGCGGTCGTCAGCCGGCCCGGACGCCCGGTTCTTCCGCTCCGATCGTGGTGTCGTCACCGTGCCCGGTGTGGACCACCGTGTCCGCGGGCAGGACGAGCAGGCGGCGGGTGATCGAGTCGACAAGCGTGGCTCGGTCGGAGTACGAGCGGCCGGTGGCGCCGGGACCGCCGTTGAACAGAGTGTCGCCGGTGAAGACGGCCCCCAGATCCGGGACGTGGAAGCAACACGCGCCGGGCGCGTGCCCAGGCGTGTGCAGTACGTGCAGCGCGGTGCCCGCGATCTCGATCACCTGGCCGTCCGTGAGTTCACCGTCCGGCCGTGTGCCCGGATGCGTCAACTCCCACAACACCTGGTCGGCCGGGTGCAGCAAGACCGGGGCACCTGTCGCCCGAGCCAGCTCCGGCGCGACCCGCACGTGATCGTCGTGCGCGTGCGTGGCCAGGATCGCGCGAACCCTCCGATCACCGACAACCGCCAGGATCGCGTCCACGTCGTGCGGAGCATCGATCACCACGCACTCGTGCTCGTCACCGACCACCCACACGTTGTTGTCCACGTCGAAGGTCTCACCGTCCAGGCTGAACGTGCCCCCGATGACCGCATGGTCGACAGCCACCATCAGAACACCACGACCGACCGCAGCACGTCGCCGTGGTGCATCTTGGTGAACGCCGCCTCCACCTGGTCCAGCGCGATCGTCTCGCTGACGAACGCGTCGAGGTCCAGCCGCCCCTGGCGGTACAGGTCGATCATGTACGGGAAGTCGCGCGAGGGAAGGCAGTCGCCGTACCAGGACGATTTGAGCGCCCCGCCGCGGGAGAAGAAGTCGATCAGGGGCATCTCCAGGCGCATGTCCGGGGTCGGCACACCGACCAGCACCAGGGTTCCGGCCAGGTCGCGGGCGTAGAACGCCTGCGACCAGGTCTCCGGGCGGCCGACCGCGTCGATCACGACATCCGCGCCGAACCCGCCGGTCAGTTCCTGGATTCGGGCCACGGCGTCCTCGGCGGAGGCGTCCACGGTGTGGGTCGCCCCCAGCCCGCGCGCCCACTCCAGCTTGCGCGGATCGATGTCCACCGCGATCACCGTGGTCGCCCCGGCCACCCGCGCGCCAGCTACCGCAGCATTGCCGACGCCGCCACACCCGATCACCGCCACGCTGTCACCCCGGCCGACACCGCCGGTGTTGACCGCGGCGCCGAACCCGGCCATCACCCCGCAGCCGAGCAGCCCGGCCACCGCGGGCGACGCCGCCGGGTCCACCTTCGTGCACTGGCCCGCGTGCACGAGCGTGTACTCGGCGAACGCGCCGATGCCCAGCGCGGGCGACAGTGGCGTGCCGTCGGCGAGCGTCATCGGCTGCGCGGCGTTGTGCGTGTTGAAGCAGTACCAGGGCTTTCCCTTGAGGCACGCCCGGCAGGTGCCGCACACGGCCCGCCAGTTCAAGATCACGAAGTCACCCGGCGCGACGTCGGTGACCCCCTCCCCCACCTGCTCGACAATCCCGGCCGCCTCGTGTCCGAGCAGGAACGGGTACTCGTCGTTGATCCCGCCCTCCCGATAGTGGAGGTCGGTGTGGCACACCCCGCACGCCTGAACCCGCACCACCGCCTCCCCCGGCCCGGGATCGGGGACGACGATGTCCACGACCTCGACCGGAGCACCCTTGCTCAGGGCCACCACACCGCGCACGGTCCTCGGCACGAGCTACCTCCACATTTATCGACAGCACCGGATCATGAGGCTAACGGCCCGACTTCGCCGCCGCTTCTATCGAACGGGCGTCGTGGCACCCGGCAACATTCGGACCGTCAGCCGTATTCGACTGTGCGGGCCAGGATTCCCAGGGTGGCGCGCAGCGCGGTTTCCGGGACCACGGGGAAGTCGATGGCGTCGCGGTATCGCGCCTCGATCCGGCTCCAGTCGTAGTAGCTGGTGACGAGGGTGCCGGTGTCGGCGGGTTCGAGTTGGTAGCCGTAAAGATGGCCGATCGGCGGCTGGACGGTGCCCGACACCATCCACTCGATGTGGGTATCCGATTCGTATGCGGTGATGATGACGGTGACGTCGTAGCGGCCCATCGGTCGGTCGCCCAAAGCCTCGCGGTCCATGTGCACCACGAACCGGTCGCCCACCGCGCGCACCGGCCGCCCGTCGGCGGACTGCAACATCCCGGAACTGTCGATCGCGACATGCCCCGCCGGATCGCACAGCAGGTCGAAGATTTTCTTCGCGGGCGCGGCGATCTCCCGCCGTACGTCGAATCGCTCGGTGCTCACCCCCCATCCTGACACCCAATTCCGATGTGGGCACACGGGATCCGCCGCGCTGTGCGTCGGTGTGACGCGCAGCGCGACCACTCGCCACTCCCCTCGCCCTGCGTAACCGGTGATTCGCCGCACAAAGCCGTGACCAGAGGTCGGATGTTGGGAGAGTTTGGCGGTATCCCGCTGGGGGGACGTCAGCGCAAGGCGAACCGATCGCGTGCCGCGTGGCCTGCCGGGAGGAAGGCCGCACCTGTGGAACACGTCGAACCACTGCTCTTGGCCGTGCTCTTCGGCGCCGCGCTGGTCGCCGGATGCGTGGACGCGCTCGCGGGCGGCGGTGGCCTCATCACGCTCCCGGTGTTGCTGCTCGCCCAGGTGCCGCCGGTTCAGGCACTGGCCACCAACAAGCTCCAGGGCAGCTTCGGCACCCTCACCTCGGCGTTGTCACTGCACCGCAGGGGCCTGACCAGCGGGGTCAAACTCACCGTCGCTTTCGTGTTCGCTCTGGTGGGGTCGGTCGCGGGCGCGGTGGCGGTGCAATTCGTGGACAAGTCGGCGCTCGACGTGGTGGTACCGGTCGTACTCATCCTGATAGCGCTGTACTTCTTGCTCGTCCCGGCGGCCGGGGCGATCGAGCGCAAGCCGCGAATGGGTCAGGGTCCGTTCCGGTCCCTGGTCGTCCCGACGATCGGTTTCTACGACGGCGCGCTCGGACCGGGAGCGGGTTCCTTCTTCGCCATGGCCGGGGTCTCACTGCGCGGACAGCACCTCGTGGCGGCCACCGCGCAGGCCAAGGTCCTGAACTTCGCCACGAACATCGCCGCGCTCGCGGTGTTCATCGTCGGTGGGCAGGTCGTGTGGCTGGTCGGCGCGGTGATGGTGGCGGGCCAGGTGCTGGGCTCGTTGGTCGGGTCGTTCGCCGTGGTCAAGGGTGGCGCCCGCCTGATCCGGCCGGTGGTGGTGACCGTGTGCGTGACCATGGTGGGGCACTATCTCTGGCAGAAGGGCATTGTCGGCTGGTGAACCTTTGCCCGCCGACTTCCGCGGGCATACTGGGGTGATGTTCGAAGGATTCACCGAAGACCGGATCGACGTCGGTGAATCGACCTCGCTATTCGTTCGGCACGGCGGCGAGGGGCGACCGGTGCTCTTGCTGCACGGCCACCCGCGCACCTCGGCCACCTGGCACCGGGTCGCGCCGAGGTTGGTGGACAACGGGTTCTCGGTGATCTGTCCCGACCTGCGCGGCTACGGCCGTTCCCTGGGGCCGGACCCGGCGCCGGACCACTCGGCGCACTCGAAGCGCGCGATGGCCGGGGACATGTCGGTGCTGATGCGTCACCTGGGCCACGAGCGGTTCGCCGTCGTCGGCCACGATCGCGGCAGCTACGTGGCGCTGCGGCTCGCGTTGGACCACCCGGACCTGGTCTCGCGGCTCGCGCTGCTCGATTGCGTACCCATCAGCGAGCACCTCGGACGCATCACCGCCGAATTCGCGAACCGGTGGTACAAGGGCAACGCGGAAAGCATGGGCTCGGACAACCACGCCGAATGGCGTGCCGCGATGCGTGACCCCGCGGTGGTGCGGGCGATGCTGGAGGATTACCGAGCCGGTCTCACCATCGACCGCGAACACGAAGAAGCCGACCGGACCGCGGGCACCAAGATCGTGTGCCCGCTGTTGGTCTTGTGGTCACTGCGGGACGACTTGGAGGACCTGTACGGCGACCCCCTCACCATCTGGCGCGACTGGGCCACCGATGTTCGGGGACATGGCATCGACTCCGGCCACCATGTCGCCGAAGAAGCGCCTGCCGACCTCGCCCAGGCCCTCGTCGAGTTCTTCGCCGCGAAGTAACGCTGAACCAGCTCACACGCCAGATGACGAGTGGCAGCAGGAGATAAGTCGCTGACATCGGACAGTCGGCGGAAGTGAACGGATCGTAGGCCCATGACAACGACTACGACGTGTTGGTGCCACCGACGAATCAACCTCATCGCACGACTCACCTGGTGCAGGCTCCCCGAACGACTGGATCCGTTTCGCCTCGTCCACACCGCGGCGATCCGGTCCCTGATGGGCTGGTTCGCCAAGGACGACGACCCGGCGGGCAAGCGCTGCGCGCGGGCATGGCCAACTCGTTGACCGACTCCGATGTGCTGGCCCGGTCCTTGTCCACGTCTACGGCACCGATGAGGCCGAGGACCTGCTGCTGCGCCGCCCGTCCCACCCGCCCACCGCGACCTGCTAACGCTGCCGTCCTACAC
>JALZNB010000246.1 GCA_030857905.1 Actinomycetota bacterium | reverse complement strand
CACGTAGCGCAGGGTGAGCCGCCCGTCGTCACCCAGCCGCTCGCGCAGGTCGTCGTACACCTCGTCGCGATAGCCGAGCCGGTCGACCAGGCCGGCCGCGACCGCGTCGGGCCCGCTGAGCGGCGCCGCGTCCACCGCGTCGCGCACCTGCTGCACGGTGCGGGTACGGCGCCGGGCGGCGGTGGACACCACGCCGTCGAGCACGGAGTCGGCCAGCTGCTGCAGCGCCTCGCGCTGCGCGTCGGACATCGACTCGCGCATGAACAGGTCGGCGGCGTTCTTGTACTCGTGCCGCTGGCCGAACTGCGGTTCGACACCGAGCCGGTCCAACAACCCGCGCACAAACAGCCCGCGGCCGGCAACCCCGGTAAGCCCGAGCTCTCCGCTGGGCTGCATCCAGATTGTGTCGAAGGCGACCGCCAACCGGTAGCCGGTGGTGCCGGTGCCCCCCTCGCCGAAGGACTCGGTCCAGGCCACCGTCGTCCGCCCGGTGGCGGCGAATGCCTCGACCGCCTCGGCCAGCTCGTCGGCATGCGACGGGGGCAGCGAGCTGGCCGACACCTGGGCCACCAGGCCGACCACGCGGTCGTCGTCGGTGGCCCGGCGCAACTGGTCCACCAGGCCTCGCAGCGTGGGCACCCCGCGGCTGCGCACGGCGGCCAACGGGTCGGTCGGCCCGGCCTCCAGCAGTCCCCGGGAGAGGTCGAGCTCGAGTAGGACCGGCTGATGGGAGATGCGACGGGTGGCGCGGTCGACGATCGAGGAGATGTCCATGACCGACCACGCTAGAACAGCGGGCCGGTCCCGCACTGGCCAGTAGGTGCGCTCGGCAGCCGCGCCGCCACAATGGGCCCCGTGGGAGACGGTGAGGCAGCGCGGCGATGGCTCTTCGCCGACCAGCTCGGACCGCACTTCTCACCCGCGCACGGCCGCGGCGTGCTGCTGGTGGAGTCGCGGACTGCGCTGCGCCGGCGCCCCAACCACCGGCAGAAGCTGCATCTGGTGCTGTCCGCGCTTCGCCACCAGGCCCGCGAGCTGTCCGGGTCAGCGGTGTTTCGTCCGCGCCGATACCTACCGGCAGGCCTTGGCCGAGGTGGGCGAGCCGGTCGAGGTCTGCGAGCCGACCTCGAGGGCCGCGGACGAGCTGGTCACCACCCTGGCCGCCGACGGCGCGGTGACCCGGATCGTGCCCACCCCCGGCTTCACCCTTAGCCGGTCGGAGTTCGCCGACTACGCCGGGGGACGAGGTGCGCTGCGGCTGGAGGACGTCTACCGTTGGCAGCGCAAACGCCTCGACCTGCTCGTCGACGGCGACGGGCCCGAAGGCGACCGTTGGAACTACGACACCGCCAACCGCGAGCCACCTCCACGAGGCGAGACCAGCCTCGCGCTGAGGTCCTATGAACCGACCGAGGACGACATCGACGCCGAGGTGCGTGCCGACCTCGGCCGGTGGACCCGTGACGAGGGCCTGGTCACCGTCGGCGTCGACGGGCCGCGGCTGTTGCCGCCACCCGGCGCGAGGCCCTGGCGCACTGCGGCACTTCGTCACCCACCAGCTGCCCTGCTTCGGCCCGTACGAGGCCGCGATGATGACCGGCGACTGGGCGATGGCGCACAGCCGGCTGTCGGCGCCGATGAATCTCGGGCTGCTGCATCCCCTCGAGGTCGTCGAGGCGGCCATCGACGCCTACCGCGCCGGGACCGCGCCGCTGGCGTCGGTTGAGGGCTTCGTGGGCCAGGTTATCGGCTGGCGAGAGTACATGTGGCAGATGTACAGCACCTGGGAGAGAACTACCGCGACCGCAACCATCTCGCGGCGCGGCGCCCGCTGCCGGGGTGGTTCGCGGACCTGGACGCAGATGAGGTCAGGGCGGCGTGCCTGTCCGACGTACTCGCCGGCGTCCGGGACCGAGGTGGGTGCATCACATCCCGCGGCTGATGGTGCTCGGCAACTGGGCGCTGCAGCGCGGGTACGACCCCGATGAGCTCACCGAGTGGTTCGTGACCCGGTTCGTCGATGGCTACGACTGGGTGATGTCGGCCAACGTTGTCGGGATGAGCCAGCACGCCGACGGTGGCCTGGTGGCCACCAAGCCATACGCTTCCGGTGGGGCGTACATCCACAAGATGAGCGACTACTGCGGCGGCTGCCGATACGACCCGAAGAAGCGGCTCGGGCAGGACGCGTGCCCTTTCACCGCCGGCTACTGGTGGTTCGTCGATCGAAACCGTGACCGGCTCGCCGGCAACTACCGGCTCGGCCGACCCCTGCGACAGCTGGAACGGCTGCGCGATCGTGACGAGCTCGTGCGGCAGGAGAAGCGGCGGGGCGCCCAAGCACCCTGACGCACCGTCGTCGGAGCCGCCTGGGACGATCGACAGTGGGGCGTAAGCGCGTCACACCAGAACGAGAGGAACGTCAGTGGAGGTCTCCACGACCGTTTGGTCGCTCACCATCGGGGTGACCCTCGCGGTGCTGTTGTTCGACGTCCTCATCGTGGGTCGGCGCCCGCACGAGCCGAGCATGAAGGAATGCACGGTCTACATTTCGATCTACACCGCCATGGCGGTGCTGTTCGGGCTGTGGATGTGGGTCGGTTACGGCGGGCGCTATGCGGGGGAGTTCTTCGCCGGCTGGCTCACCGAGTACTCGCTGTCGGTGGACAACCTCTTCGTCTTCATCATCATCATGGGTGCTCTGCAAGTGCCTCGGAAGTACCAGCAGGAGGCACTGCTGGTCGGCATCATCTTGGCGCTGATCTTCCGCGCCATCTTCATCGGCGTCGGCGCCTACGCCATCAACCAGATCTCTTGGATCTTCTACCTGTTCGGCGCGTTCCTGGTCTACACCGCGATCCAGCTGGTTCGCCACCACAACGACGAGGACGAATACGAAGAGAACCGGGTCATCTCGATGATCAAGGCCCGGGTGCCGTCGACCGAGGAATGGCACGGCCTCAAGCTCTTCGTCCGCGAGAACGGTGCCCGGGTGATGACCCCGATGCTGATCGTCATCGTGGCGCTTGGCTCGACTGACATCCTGTTCGCGCTCGACTCGATCCCCGCCATCTACGGGTTGACCAGCGAGCCGTATCTCGTACTCACCGCCAACATCTTCGCGTTGATGGGGCTGCGCCAGCTGTACTTCTTGCTCGGTGGGCTGCTCGACCGGCTCATCTACCTGTCGTACGGACTGGCCGCCATCCTCGCGTTCATCGGGGTCAAGCTGGTGCTCCATGCACTGCATGAGAACGAACTGCCGTTCATCAACGGCGGCGAGAAGGTGGAGGTGCCGGAGATTCCGACCTCGCTGTCCTTGGTCGTGATCGTGCTGGCCCTGGGGGTAACCGCGGTCGCGAGTCTGTTGGCGGTGAAGCGCGATCCGTCCAAGGGGACGCAGGGCAGCGGGATCCTGGACGCTGATTCGGACGACGACGCCGACACGGACACCCCCGGCGCGGACACCCCCGACTCGTCCAACCCCGACGCGGAAGGCATCGACGGTGCC
>JALZNB010000245.1 GCA_030857905.1 Actinomycetota bacterium | reverse complement strand
CGGACTCGCCGTGCTCGCGCTTGCCGCCGGGCAGGTAGTAGGCGTCCTTGCCCCGAGATCGGGCGCAGAGCATCCGGCCCCGCTCGATCCTGATCCACGCGACCTTGTCGATGATCGGCTGCACGGGGTCAGTCAACCATCCCCCGGTCGACGCCAGGCGCGCGCCGTGAACCGGTCCACCACGCCGTGCGGGCCGCACGCCATCGTCGGGGTCAGGTCGCCTTGCGCACGCCCCACACGAAGCCCTGGAAATCGCCGAACACGGCGGCGAACTGTTCTCGCGCGCTGGTCAGCATCAGCTCGATGACCGCGCGCCTGCCCGTGTCGTCGCTCATCGCCAGGTAGACCTGGCATTGCATGATGTCGTGGGTCTCGCTGCCGACACCGATGGTGAAGGCGACGGTCTGGGTGAACGTGGACGGGGTCTTCTCGGTCTCGTCCGAACACATCAGAACCCGCGCGTGGTCGAAGGTCTGCCTCAGCCGGGTGGCCGACTCCTCGGCGATCGAGGACACCGAGACGTCGTTCGCCCTGAACCTGCCGCCGATGGTGATACTGGAGGTCATCCCGTTGGACGGTCTCGGGTGCAGGGCCACGAAGGCCGCTCCCGGCGCCCCCACCTCTCCCGGCATCGCCATGCTCCACTCCAGGGGCAGTCGGAACTCGATGGGCACGGGCAACCGCGTCACGGTGATCATCTCGTCGAAGGGGACGTGCCTGTTCGCCTGTGCGCCCGCGGCCTCGGCGTATCGACTCGGGTTCACCGCGCCACCTCCTCGTTGCCCGCGCGGCGTCGCCCGTGACCCCGGCACGACTGACCGCCACCGGTCCGCGATCACGCCGACCGGGTCGCCGCACCATAGGAGACGGGCATACAGGAAACGTTGTGCCACTGGCCGGGGGCCGACGCGCGCACGAAGTCCCGGCGATCGCCCGAGCATGGGCGCGGTCGCCAGGACCGGTGCGATGCTCAGACGGTGAGGCTCCAGCCGTCGATCTTGCCGGTGTCACCGCGGAAGACATCGCGCACGCTGAGCTTCCACGTGCCGTCGCGGGCCTCGGCCGAGACGTTGGCGGAATAGGTGGCGATGACGTTGTCCGCGGCGTCGCTCGCCGAGGAGTTCTTCAGCTGGTAGGCCGTGCCGTCCGGCGCGATCAGGTCGATGACCAGGTCGCCGCGGTAGGTGTGCTTGATGTCCACGTCCACCTGTGCGGTCGCCGATCCGGCGCCGCCGCAGCCGGTGAAGGTGATGCCGCTGGTCACCGCGGTGTTGTTGTCGGTGATGGCGACGTCGTTGGCGTTGGTCTGCTTGGTGCACACCGGTTCCGGCTCCCCGCCGCCGGTGAACTCCTTGGTGTGGAGGATGCGGTTCGGCGAGCCGGAGCCCGCGTTGGTCACCTTGTCCTTGGTCGAACTGTCGATCAGGGCTTTGGCGACCGCGGCCGGGGTGGCGGTCTTGTTGCCCTGGAGGTACAGCGCGGCGGCACCCGCGACGTGGGGGCTGGTTATCGACGTGCCCTGGTTGTTGGCGGTGCCGGTGTCACTGCTGTGCGACAGCGAGAGGATTTGGTTGCCGGGGGCGAAGATGTCGACGCAGCGACCGACGTTGGAGAAGATCGAGCGCTGGTCGGTGCCCTTGTCGATGGAGGCGACGGTGATGGCCTCCGGTACCCGCGCCGGGCTGTAGCCGCACGCGTCGGCGCCGTTGTTGTTGGCGGCGGCCACGGCGTAGGTGAACCCGGCCGCGACCGAGGCGGCCAGTTGTTCGTCGCCCGCGCCCGCGACGTCCTGGACGATGCTCACGTTGACCACCGCGGGCTTGACGCCGTTCGTGGTCACCCACTCGAACGCCTTGACGATGCCCGAGTCCGGTCCCGATCCACCGCAGCCCAGGACGCGGATGGCGACGATCTTGACCTTCTTGGCGACGCCGTAGGTCTTGGCCCCGATGGTGCCACCCACGTGCGAACCGTGGCCGAAGCAGTCCGACGAGTCGGCGTCGTTGTCGAGCAGGTCTGGTCCGTAACTCGCCCTGCCTGCGAGATCCTGGTGGCTCTTGCGGATGCCGCTGTCGATGAGGTGGGCGGTGACGCCCTCACCGGTCGCGTTGTAGATGTACTTGCTGTCGACGGCGGCCTCCCGCCGGTCGACCCGGTCGAGACCCCACGTGGGATTGGGCTGCTCGTCGGCCGCCCACGCGGTGCCGTCCTCCAGGACGGCACGCACCGCGGGGTCGGCGGCGAGGCGGCGGGCGCCTTGGTCGGACAGTTCGTGCACGGTGAAACCGCGCATCGTCGCGGTGAAGGTCGCGTCGAGCTTGCCGCCGTACCTCGCGGCGAGCGCCGCCGAGGTCGCCACCGAAGCCTCGGCGGTCGCGGTTCCCGCGACGCCGTCCTTCAACTTCACGATGTACTGGCCGACGTAGTGCTGTTTCGCCTGAACGACCGGGCCTTCCGGCGAGGCCGCGGCCGGGACGCCGCCCACGGTCAGTGCCGTAATGGCCAGACCAAGGACGGCTCCGGTGATCCCAGTGCTCCGAATCCTCATACTCACTCCCTTGTCCGAGCGGCGATGGGCAGGGTTGAGGTCATCACTGCCGCTCACCCATCGCGATCAGGCAATCGCCGAGAGTAGGCATCAGGGATCAAATTCGTGGGTACCTATTAACGACCGTTCACGCGCGCGTCGATCGGCCCGGTGAATGGCGGACCAGCGCCTCGATTGGTGGTAATTGTTCCCAGAGCACCTCCAGCAGAGTGGAGGTGACGTGTCATCACGGACTGCCTCCGGGGTCGAGGGGGGACCTGCGGGCGGCGACCAATTCGCCGAATGAACTACCTGTTGACTGTCCACCAGGAAATCTTCCAACCTCCGGCGACTCGCCGTTCGGAACGGACGCGCGGCGTGCGCGTGATCGGGCACGATCGCGGGTCGTCGGGTTAGCTTGGAACCATGGCGAGCAAGCCTCCGGCGGTGAAGATCGAGGTCGGCGACCACACCGTACGAGTGTCCAACCCGGACCGGGTGTACTTCCCGGTAGGTGGCGCGACCAAGCTCGACCTGGTCAACTATTACCTCGCCGTCGGCGACGGCATCGTGCGTGCCCTGCGTGAGCGCCCTTGCATGCTGCACCGCTTCCCCGAGGGGCTCGACGGCGAGAAGGTGCACCAGAAGCGTGTCCCGCACGGTGCGCCCCCGTGGCTGGAAACCGTGCGGGTGCGTTTCCCGCGCTACAACCGACATGCCGACGAACTCTGTGTCACCAAGCTCGCCGACGTCATCTGGGCGGTCCAGATGTCCACTGTGGAATTCCATCCGTGGAACTCGCGGCGGGCCGACACCGAGCGGCCGGACGAGTGGCGCATCGACCTCGACCCGATGCCGGACTGCGACTTCGCCACCGTGCGCCGAGTCGCCCACATCGCGGACGAGGTGCTCGACGAACTCGGCGCGACGGGCTGGCTCAAGACCTCGGGTGGCCACGGCCTGCACGTGTACGTGCGGATCGCGCCGGACTGGGGGTTCGGTGACGTGCGGCGGGCCGCGCTGGCCTTCGCCCGCGAGGTCGAGCGGCGGGCGCCGGAGGATGTGACGACGACCTGGTGGCGCAAAGACCGTGACCCGCGAGCACTGTTCGTCGACTACAACCAGAACGCGCGCGACCACACCATCGCCTGCGCCTATTCGGTGCGCGGGGTTCCCGAGGCGACGGTGTCCACCCCGATCACGTGGGACGAACTCGATGACGTCGACCCGCGCGACTGCACCCTCTCGACCGTGCCCGCCCGCTTCGCCGAACTGGGTGATCTGCACGCGGGTATCGACGACACGGAATTCTCTCTGGCTCCCCTGTTGGAGTGGGCCGACCGTGATGAACGTGACGGCGTTCAGGACCCCGTCGCGCCTGACTGAGACACGCATTGTCGGATGTGGACGATAGTGTCGGGGCCTACCCCAGGCTGAGGAGGCGGACATGCGCTGGTTGCTGGAAGTGATCGTCGTGCCGGTGTCGGATGTGGACCGGGCCAAGCGGTTCTACGCCGAACAACTCGGTTTCGTGCTCGACCACGACATGGTGATCGACGCGGACAACCGCATCGTCCAGTTGACGCCCCCCGGATCGGGCTGCTCGGTCGTCATCGGCAGCGGGGTTCTCCCGCCGATGGAACCGGGGTCCATCAAGGGGTTGCAACTCGTCGTCGCCGACGTTCGCGCCGCACGCGCCGAGCTTGTCGGGCGCGGCGTGGCGGTGAGCGAGGTCCAGATCGCCGGGCCGTCGGGATTCCGGCCCGCCGAGGATGACGAGTCGGGCACGGAGTTGGACAACGTCGGGTTCTTCTTCTTCGACGACCCGGACGGCAACGGTTGGGGAGTCCAGCAGATCTCCGCCCGCGGCTAGCCGCTCAGACGGTTCCTGGTTAGCGAATCGTCGGCTCGTGCTCGACCGGGAAGTTCACCGATCGGGCGATGAAGCATTTCGCGTGCGCGTCGGCGTGCAGTTCCCGAGCGTCGTCCGAGCGTGACGGGTCCGCGACCGTGACGACCGGCCGCAGCGTCACCTCGGTGAAGCGGCCGCTGCCCGAGCTGTCCATCCGCATGGTGCCGACGGCCGCGTCGGTGTACTCGGTGACCACGATGCCCGCGACGGCCGCCAGGTGCAGGTACCACAGCATGTGGCATTGGGAGAGCGACGCGACCAGCAGCTCCTCGGGGTTCCAGCGCTCGGGGTCGCCGCGCAGCGCGGGGTCCGACGACCCGGCGATGGTGGGCTTTCCCTCGGCGCGGACCTCGTGCGCGCGGTCGTAATCGCGGTAGCCGGTGGTGCCCTGGCCACGATTGCCGGTCCATTCCACGTGGACCTCGTACTGGTGCGTGTCGGACATGCGGTCCCCCGATCCGGTTCGTCGGACACGCTACTCGCGGGTCACGACAGCGAGACGCCTGGCGCCCGCGAGGGGGCCAGTAGAGTGTGAAGCCATGGAGCGCGCATTGCGTGTGGTGTTGGTCGTTCTGGGCGTGTTCGTCATCGTGACCGGTGCGCTCGACATCGTCATCGGCACCGCGACCCTGCCGGGAAACACTGACGTGCCAACGAATGTCGACAGCAACTACCGGTTCTTCGCGGCGATCTGGTTGATGCTCGGGCTGGTGCTGCTGTGGATCGTCCCTCGGGTTCGCGAGGCGACGGCGCCATTGCGCGTGGTCTGCGCCGCGGTGTTCGTCGGCGGCCTGGCGCGGGTGATGTCCCTGATCGTGGCGGGCGTCCCGGACCCGCTGCTGGTGGCGTTCATCGGCGTCGAGCTGATCGTGCCGCCGGTCCTGCTCGTCTGGCAGGCGTCGGTCAGAAAATCGACCAGCCGGTGATCGTGGTGAAGTGGTCGAGTGCGGCGAGTGCGGCGACCGAATTCCCGTGGGCGTCCAACGCGGGCCCCCACGCGCACAGGGTGCCCCGCCCTGGCATGACGGCGAGAACGCCGCCGCCGATCCCGCTCTTGGCCGGGAGTCCGACGCTGTAGGCGAATTCCCCGGCGGCGTCGTAGGTGCCGCAGGTCAACATCGTGGCGTTGAGCCGCTTGGTCTGACTCGCCGAGAGCAGCCGCGCGCCCGAGGCGCGCTCGCCACCGCGGGCGAGGAACAGCGCGGCGGTGGCCAGTTGCCCGCAACTCGCGGTGATGGCGCACTGCCAGGCGTAGTGGTCCAGCAGTTCGGGGACGGCGTGGTGCAGGTTGCCGTGGTCGGCGATGAGGTGGGCGATCGCGGAGTTGCGGTGGTTGTGCGCCAGTTCGCTGTGCGCCACGGCCGGGTCGAACTCGATGTCGGCGCCGCTCTCGGCCCGCAGGAAATCGAGCACGGCCGCGCGGGCGTCACCGGTGATCCCCTGGAGGCGGTCGGTCACCACAAGGGCGCCCGCGTTGACGAACGGGTTGCGTGGGATGCCGGAGTCGTTGTCCAGTTCGGACAGTGAGTTGAACCGGTGGTTGGACGGCTGGTGCCGCACCCGCCGCCAGAGCTGTTCACCGTCCGCGGCCAGGACGAGCGCGAGGCTGAAGACCTTGGAGATGCTCTGGATGGAGAACCCGGCGTCCCAGTCGCCGACGCCGTGGACGTCCCCGTCGATCCCCGCGTAGGCGATCCCGAAGGCACCGGGGTCGACCCGGGACAGCGCCGGGATCGTCGCGGTGACCAGCCCCCGACCGGTGGCCTGCCCGACGACGTGGTGAATCTCCCGCAACACGTCCTTGACCTCGATGCGCACGCCTGGATCGTGACGGAGTGGCTCGTCGCGGGTAAATACGGGAAACCCCTTGCCTTTACCCCCTGGGAGAGCACCGCCGGGTCAGTGGACCGGTTTGGCCAGATGAACCATCAACTGTGCCCGCGAATGCAGCCCGAGCTTTCGGTAGACCCTGGTCAGTGTCGCCTCCACGGTCTTCACGCTCACGCACAGTGTCGCGGCCGCCTGGAGGTTCGTCGCGCCCTGACCGACGAGGTGCGCGAGCCTGGACTCGGCGTCGGTCAGCGTGGCCCGCGACGCGGGCGCCTTCGGGCGTTCCAGCCTGTTCAGCGCGGCGGAGGCGACCCGGGACCACGGATGGGCGTCGAGTCGATCGAAGAGGTCCGCCGCTTCCCGCGCCGCCGTGCGGGCGGCAGCGCGTCGTCGCCTGCGGCGTTCGACCTGGCTGACGGCCAACAACGTGCGTCCGCGTTCCAATGGCAGGCCGAGATGGGCGAAGCGGTCGGCGGCGGCCGACAGCAGCCTGACCGCGCCGACGGGGTCGCCCTCGACGGCGGTCAGCAG
>JALZNB010000234.1 GCA_030857905.1 Actinomycetota bacterium | reverse complement strand
GTGCTGTGGTCGTCGCTCGGGTTGGGCGCTGTGATGGCGGGCCTGGCCGCAAGCGGGACGCGGCGATCGGAGTGATCACCGGGATGGGGCCCGACCCCTCGACGGGCCCCTTCCCGGTGTCACGGTCCATCCGCAGGCTCGTGCCCCCTTCCCGCCGGTCTGTCTGGCGGGTTCCCCTGTCTGCCTGCTTGGCTGGACAGGCATAAGACTGCCGAACTGAACGGGCTCGCCACAGCGTGAAGGCCCGTGAGTACGGCTGAGTAGTCCTACTCATCTTGTTCGTGGATGCGGCTCAGACGACCGGCTAGATCGCGTCTGTTCCGCGCTCGCCTGTACGCACGCGCACCGCGGTCTCGACCGGGATGACCCACACTTTGCCGTCGCCGATCTTGCCCGTGCGAGCGGCATCGACGATGGCATCGACGGCCTTGTCGGCGGTGGCATCGTCGACCAGGACCTCGACCCGGATCTTGGGCACGAAATCCACGGAGTATTCCGCGCCCCGGTAGACCTCGGTGTGCCCCTTCTGCCTGCCGTAGCCCTGTACCTCGCTGACCGTCATGCCGAGTACGCCGGTCCGCTCGATGGCGGCCTTCACATCGTCCAGGGTGAACGGCTTGATGATCGCGGTTACCAACTTCATCACGGTCAGCCTTCCCTGTTCGCAGAAACCTTGTGTGCCAACATGTCCGCGGTTCGGTCGAGCGATGAGCCGCCGCCGCGGCGCGGACTGGAGAACTCGTAGCCGCTCTCGGCGTGCTCGGCCTCGTCTATTCCGGTGGCTTCCGCGTCGGCGGAGACGCGGAACCCGATCGTCTTCTGGATGACGAACGCGATGATCAGCGTCAACACGAAGGAGTAGCCGAGCACGGCCACCGCCGCGAGCGCCTGCTTGCCGAGTAGGTCGATGCCGCCGCCGTAGAACAGACCGTCCTTGCCCGCGGAGTTGACGCTCGTCGTGGCGAAGAACCCGATCAGCAGCGTGCCAACAAGCCCGCCGACGAGGTGAACTCCGACCACGTCGAGTGAGTCGTCGTAACCCAACTTGTATTTCAGGCCCACCGCGAGCGAACACAGGACTCCCGCGATAACACCGATGGCCAGCGCGCCGAGTGGACTGACGTATCCACACGCCGGGGTGATGGCGACCAGGCCCGCGATGGCGCCGGACGCGGCACCTAGTGTGGTCGGCTTGCCGTCGCGGACCTGTTCGACGACCAGCCAGCCCAGGATCGCGGCGCCCGTGGCCGCGGTGGTGGTCACGAAAGCGACACCGGCGAGGTCACCCGCACCGAGCGCGGAACCCGCGTTGAAGCCGTACCAGCCGAACCACAGCAGACCCGCGCCCAGCAACACGAACGGCAGATTGTGCGGGCGCATGGGCTCACGCGGCCAGCCCTCTCGCCTGCCGAGCACCAGGACGAGCGCCAGGGCCGCAGCGCCCGCGTTGATGTGCACCGCCGTGCCACCGGCGAAGTCGAGCGCGCCAAGGTTGTTGGCGATCCAGCCACCGACGAAATCGGCATCGGTGAAGTCGAAAACCCAGTGTGCGACCGGGAAGTAGACGATCGTCGCCCACACCGCGACGAAGATCGTCCACGCCCAGAACCTGGCACGATCGGCGATGGCGCCGGAGATCAACGCGCAGGTGATGACGGCGAACATCAACTGGAAGACGACGAACACCAGGTGTGGAATCTGGTGACCGTCGACCCACGGTGTGTTCGGATCGGTCGCGGCCACCCCGACGAGTTGGCCGACCGTGTTCCCAAGGCCGACGAAGTCGAGCCCGCCGAGCAGGCCACCGCCGACATCGTCGCCGAAAGCGAGGCTGTATCCGTACAGCACCCACAGCACGCTCACCACCGCCAGCGCGATGAAACTCATCATCAGCATGTTGAGCACGCTCTTGGCCCGCACCATTCCGCCGTAGAAAAAGGCGAGTCCCGGCGTCATGAGCATGACGAGCGCGGCGCTCACCAGCACCCAGGCTGTGTCTCCAGCGTTCACGAAGTCCTCCCGCGCATCGGTCGATTGCCCGAAAGCATCCGGTTTTCCTGTTTCGCCGACTCGCGCGCGAGGTTTCGTCACGATGAACTGTGCGACCCCTGGTGTTACGCATACGTTTCCCGTGAGATCCACTCTGGACGCACCCGGGTAACGTGGCGGGTGATGAATGTCCACGAGGTGTACGACCTGCTGGCGGCCCGGCTCCCGCACCACGCGGGTTCGTCGGTCACGGGGCTCACGCCGTCCCCGGTATCGGCGTTCGGCGATCAGGCGTGGCTGCGCGAGCACATGGCGCTGACCGGCAGACTGTACGGCTCGGGTGACGACATCGTGGCGGGCACGGTCTTCTGGTACTCGTCGAGTTCGATGCTGCTCGCGCCGACCATCGAGTCGATGCTGGCGACGGGGACGGCGTTCGACCCCGCGTCGGTGTCGCTGTACGTGCGGGCGGATGGGCGGTTTTTGGGAGCACGGGCCACGACCGTGTGCGCCGACCCGGCTGATCGGCTCCGCGCGGTGATCGAGTCGTGCGTGGCGGCGATCGCGGCGGAGACGGGCGCTCACATCCGCTCGTTGTGGGCCATCGCGTCGGATTCGTTGGCGAATCGGGTGCTGTGGGCAGGCGGCCTGCCCGCGGACGCGGTGACACTGGCCTCGGCGGTGGGGGTGGAGTTGCCGGTGCCCCGGTTCGTGGAGGTCGGCGGGCAACCGGTCGTCCGCCGGTCGTCGTGCTGCCTGATCTACGAGACGTCGAGCAGCGGCAAATGCGTGAGCTGTCCCCGCCAGACGCCCGCCGAACGCATGGAACGCCTGCGCTCGCGGTTCTAGCCATAATCGGTTGACCGCAGACGTTGGGTCGGGGTTCCAGACCCGACCCAACGTTCCTAGCGAGGCTCGTCCATGGCGGCCAAAGCACCGTGCAGGCGGAGGCGGGCCATACCGCCGTCCGGGTAGATGTCCAGGCGAACATGGGTGATCTCCGGCGTGGCGGGCACGCGGAAGCGGTGTCGGGTGTCGGGTTGGAGCCGGGTGCGCTCCAGCAACGGGAACCAGGCCGCAGGATCGTCCACAGTGGACACTCGGGCGTCGCAGCCGGATAGCATGGCCGCGCCAGGGGCGTTTCCCTTGAAGTGGGTCGTGTCGAGTTCGGCGAAGCGCACCACACCCGCACCGGCAAGACGGACGACGACCCAGTCGTTGCCGTCATCGCGGCGACGGGAGGTTTCCCAGCCCTCCCCCATGACCGCGGCGAACCCTGGAGCGAGCAAGTTGCCGGGTGAGCCGTAGAACATGTCACTGCACCCGATGACACTGGCCCCGTTCTCCAGCGCGGCCAGGTCGAGCGACGCCGGGTCGAGCAGGTCTGGATCGGGTACGGGCTCGCCGTGTACCCGGAGTCGCGCGACCCCGCCATCGGGGTGGATCGTCAGCCGGACATGGGTGAAGCGGCCGTCCGCGGTGACATCGAACGTGTTGCGGGTATCGCCGACGAGATCGACGCGCGGCACGATGATCTGCCAGTCGGTCAGTTCATCGGGGCTTGGATAACCCGACACCGCGCAGGCCGACACCGTGCAGGCGGGTGGATAGTTGCCGGTGAAGAACGCCGTGTCCACCACCACTCCCCGGATCACGCCGGCCAGACCGAGGCGGACGATCGCGTGGTCGTCGCCCGGTTCCCGCCGCCGCCGAGTCTCCCAGCCGTCGTAGACCTGGCCCTTGGCGCCGAAGGTGGCCGGGCGGAACCCGGGCGCGGCGGGCATGATCAGGTTCTCCCGTTCGGCGAAGGCCTCGTCGTTGGCCCACACCACCGATCCACCGAGCCGCCGCGACGCCAGGTCAGGCAACCGTACCCATTCGCTCACGCTGTTCCCCTTTCCAGCAACAAACCTGTCGGTACCGAAGACACTTCAACCCCGCGCAACCACGTCGACCGGACGACTCCGGTCAGCCGCCGACCGTGGTACGGCGTCACGGGATTGCGATGCAGTAACGTCGTTCTGTCCACAGTGAACTCCTCATCCGGCGCGAACACGGTCAGGTCGGCGTCGTAGCCCGCCGCGATCCGGCCCTTGCGAGCGAGGCCCACCAGGTCCGCGGGCGCCGATGCCATCCACCGCGCGACATCGACCAGCGAGAATCCGCGCTCGCGCGCACCCGTCCACACCACCGGCAGTCCGAGTTGCAGGCTCGCCACCCCGCCCCAGGCCGTGCCGAAATCAGCTGTCTTCAGCTCGGGCACACACGGCGAGTGATCACTTACCACTACACCGATCACCCCGTCCGCGAGTCCGCGCCAGAGCCGCTCTCGGTTCTCGGCGCCGCGGATCGGTGGGCAGCACTTGAATTCCGTGGCGCCGTCGGGCACCTCGTCCGCAGCGAACGTCAGATAGTGCGGACAGGTCTCCACGGTGACGCCGGAACCGGCGAGCGACGGCAGCGCGTCCGAAGTGGACAGATGCACGATGTGGGCCCGCGCTCCGGTCTTCGCGGCCGCCGCGATCACCGTCTCGATGGCGCCCAGTTCGGACGCGTCCGGTCGGGAGGCGAGAAAGCCGTCGTACGAAGGGCTCGACTCGACTACCGAGATCCGCTCACCGTCCTCGGCGTGAACCACCAACAGCGACCCCAGTCCGCCAATCACGCGCAAGTGCTCAATGAGTTCCGTCCCGGCGAGCGGCGGGAACTCCTCGACGCCGGAGTCCAGCAGGAAGCACTTGAACCCGAACACGCCCGCCGCGTGCATCGCCGCCAACTCGCCCGCGTTGCCCGGCACCGCACCACCCCAGAACCCCACGTCCACGTGCACACGATCACGGGCAACGGCACGCTTGATCTCCAGGGCCCGCACGTCAGTCGTGGGCGGCAGGCTGTTCAGCGGCATGTCGATGATCGTCGTGATGCCGCCGGCTGCGGCGGCCCGGGTAGCCGAGACGAAACCTTCCCACTCCGTACGGCCGGGCTCGTTGACGTGCACGTGCGTGTCGACCAGACCCGGCAGCAGCACCTCGTCGGCCGCGAGCGTGATCACCCGAGCGGCACCGGCGTCAGCGTCGAATGGCTCCACGGCGACGATCGCCCCAGCCCGCACGCGCACGGATGCCTCGGTCTCCGCGCCCCCTGTCACACATCGCCGGGCGCGGAACAGTAATTCGCTCACCGCAGCACCAGCGCGGTCAGCTCATCCACCCGCAGTCCCGAGAAGCGCCGCACCTCCTCGGCGTCCAACGCCCCGCAGTCGACGCCTCGCCGCAGCGAAAGGGCCAACCCCGCAGCGGTGGCGGGCTCGTCGAGGACCGACCCGCCCGCGCGCGCAAGATAGGCGGCCAACCTCCTGCCGTCCGCTTCAGCCGACTCGAGATGATGGGCGAACACGGCGGCGTAGCGGGTGACCAGTTGCACCGGATGCAGGTCCCAGCCTTGGAAGTAGCCGTGCTCCAACGATCGGCGGACCAGCCGATAGTGTGTCCGCCAACCTTCGCGCACCGACCCGCTGTCGCCCACCGGCAGGACGTTCGTCGACCCGTCAGAGAGCCGCACGCCCGTGCCCGCCGCCGACACCTGCATGATGTGCCGGGCGAAATCGCACGCCGAATGCGCCAGATGCTGTTGCGCCGCACCGAGACCACAGGCCGCCGTGTAGTCGTACGTGCCGAAGTGCAGGCCACAGACCCGCCCACGACCCGCGGCGATCAACCCGGGAATGGCGACGCGACCGGCGTGGTCGATGACGGCCTGGGTGGTCTCGATCTGCACCTCGAACCGCAGTGCGCCCCGCGCGCTGTCCAGTCGCCGCTCCAGCACGTCAAGCACATCGGCGAAGGCGGACACCTGATCGGCGGAGGTGACCTTGGGGAAGGTCAGCCCGACGCCCTCCGGCGACCGCGTGAGGTTGGTGAGCACCAGGTCCAACGTGCGCAGGCCCCGCGCGGCGAGGGCGACGGTGTGGAAGGACTTCATCCTGATGCCCGCGTTCGGCAGGTTCCAACGCGAGAGCAGGTGGGCCGCGCGCAGCGCGTCGACGTCTTCGGCGTCGTCGTCGCGCACGCCGTAGCCGTCCTCGAAGTCGATCCGCACGTCCTCGACCGGCTCGTTCACCAGCTTGGCGCGTACCCGCTCGTGCACGGCGCCCGCGATCTCGGCGGGCAGACCCACGATGCCCGCCAGGGCGGCCGGTGTCGGCGCGTGCTCCTCCAGCGCGGCGACCGCAGCGGCGCCCCACTCGGCGGGCAGGTCGTCGGTGGCCTGGTCAGCGGGCACATAGCAGGTGTGGACGGGTTGTCGATCGGTGCGATCGCCGGGAAACAGCCGGGTTCGCTCACGTTGGTCGTCGGCCACCCTGGCGACGACATCGGACAGCAGTGCCTCGTCGAGGGTGAGGTGACCGCGCGGCTCGATCATGGACCCATAGTGGCCCTGATCACTGCGGCGCGGTACGTCTAACCGAGCAACGCGTCCACGAAAGCCTCGGGCACGAACGGCGCGAGGTCGTCGGCGCCCTCACCGAGACCGACCAGTTTGACCGGTACGCCCAGCTCGCGCTGCACCTGGAAGACGATGCCACCCTTCGCTGTGCCGTCGAGCTTGGTCAGCACGATCCCGGTGACGTCGACGACCTCACCGAACACCCTGGCCTGGGTCAGGCCGTTCTGGCCGGTGGTCGCGTCGAGCACGAGCAGCACCTCGTCGACCTTGGCCTGCTTCTCCACCACGCGTTTGACCTTGCCGAGTTCGTCCATCAGACCGGTCTTGGTGTGCAACCGGCCCGCGGTGTCGATCAGCACGGCGTCGACGCCGGTCTCCTTGCCCCGCTTGACCGCGTCGAACGCGACGGCGGCCGGGTCGGCGCCTTCCTTGCCGCGCACGACCTCGGCGCCCACCCGGTCGGCCCAGGTCTGGAGCTGGTCAGCGGCGGCGGCACGGAAGGTGTCGGCAGCGCCGAGGACGACCGTGCGTCCATCGGCCACGAGCACCCGGGCGAGCTTGCCCGTTGTCGTGGTCTTGCCGGTGCCGTTGACACCCGCGATCAGCACGACAGCGGGCTGTTTGGCATCGCCGTCGCCATGCGGAAGCGCGCGGATGCTGCGTTCCATCTCCGGGCGCAGCTCGTCGATGAGCACTTCGCGCAGCAGGGCACGCGCCTGCTCAGGGCTGCGCACACCGCGCTTGACCAACTCGGCGCGCAAGCGTTGGACAACGTCCTCTGTCGTGGCCGCGCCGAGGTCGGCGAGCAACAGGGTGTCCTCGACATCGGTCCAGGAGTCCTCGTCGAGGTCGCCCGCGCCGAGCAGACCGAGCAGCCCTTGGCCGAACGCCGATCGGGACCTCGACAGCTTGCCGCGCAGCCGTTCCAACCGGCCCGAGGTGGGCGCGATGTCCTCGACATCGGGCGCGCTGCCCTGGGCGGGTACTTGGGGCGGGGACTGGACGGGGAACTGGTCGGTCGGCGGTTCGGCCTGGGTCGGGATGCGTTCGGTGATCGGGTCGGTATGCGGACCGGTCGCCTGTGGGGGCACGACGGCGGTGGACTCCGGCAGGTCGACGTCGACGATGCCGCGCCTGTCGGAGTCGCGCGGCACGGACGCGTCGTCACCGACGCCAGGCTGGCCGTCGACCTCGGTCCGCTCCCCCGCCGGGTGCGTCTTGGGCCCGCCGGGAGCGAGGCTGATGCCGCCACCAGTCTGGTAGCCGCCTCTGGGCTTGGCCTTCTCCTCGATCTCCGGCTTCGTCTCGCCCAGGCTGATCCGCCTGCGCTTGGACAGCACGACGCCGATGACCAAGGCTGCGACCAGCACCACAACGGCTACGACGACGATGACGATCACTGTGCTCGACACCCGGCCATCCTCGCATCCCGACGACCGACCGACCCACGCCGCTCCGACCGCGCACCGACCGCGCACCGACCGCGCACCGACCAGTGAGTCAGAAACCAAACTGGAGACAGTTTGGTCAATAACCAACTCACCTCTTGCGTCCGACCTGAAATTGGAATAGACCACGTTGTCATGACCTGGTGCCGCGTGGTCGGGCTGATCTCCGGGACGTCGATGGACGGCATCGACGTCGCCGTGGCCGACCTTCGCGTGCGTGGGGACGCCGTGGAAATGGTGCCCTTGAGGCACTGCGAAATCCCCTACCCGGCCGACCTCAGGGCTGACCTCATCGCCGCACTGCCGCCGAACGGGTGCAGCGCTGAACAACTGTGTCGACTGGACACCGGCATCGGCCAGGCCTTCGCGGCCGCGGCGCGGACAGTCGACGATGGCGCGGACCTGATCTCATCGCTCGGCCAAACGGTCTACCACTGGATCGACGGAGACCAGTGCCGCGGCACTCTGCAACTGGGCCAACCCGCGTGGATCGCCGAGGCGACCGGCCTGCCGGTCGTGGCCGACCTGCGGGTGCGGGATGTCGCGGCGGGTGGGCACGGCGCCCCGCTCGCCCTGGTCATGGACCGGATGCTGTTGTCCACATCGGACACGCCGACCGTCGCGCTCAACCTCGGCGGCATCGCCAACATCACCGTGCTCCGGCCGGGGAGATCCGCACTCGCGTTCGACACCGGACCCGGCAACGCGTTGCTCGACCTGGCGATGAGCCTGCGCACCGGCGCGACCCGCGATGACGACGGTGCCCTCGCCGCGCGCGGTGTCGTGCGCGACGACCTGCTGGACATCCTGCTCGCCGACCCCTACTACGGCGCGGAACCGCCGAAGTCGACCGGCAAGGAACACTTCCACGCCGACTACCTGGCGAGAGCGTTGGGCGAAGTGGGTGAAATCGGCGACGCGGACCTGATGTCCACGCTGGTCGCCCTGACCGCCACAACGGTCGCCGACGCGTGCCGACCGCACGGCGTCACGCGCGTCCTGGCCTCAGGCGGCGGGGTTCACAACCCGACGCTGATGGCCGCGCTCGCCGCCGCCCTGGCCCCCGCCACTCTCACGACCACCGAAGATCTCGGACTATCGGTGGACGCCAAGGAGGCGTACCTTGCTGCGCTGCTGGGCTTCCTGACCTGGCATGGCATCGCGATCGACGCCGCGACCGGGGCCGCAGGGCCCCGGCTGCTCGGCGCCATCACCGCGGGCAGCGCACCCCTGCGCCTGCCCGACCCGGTCCCCGGACCGGTGCACCACCTGCGACTGGTCGATCAGCCCACCGAACGGGCTGCGGTCGCCGAGGCACTTGGAGGCTCCCGTGCGCGCCCTTGACCTCGTCATCATCGCGGTGTTCCTGGTCGGCATGCCGTTGCTGGGAATCTGGATCGCGGGACGACAAAGATCCGGCAACGACTACTTCGTCGGCGAAGGCAAGATTCGCTGGTGGGTCGTCTGCCTTTCGGTGGTGTCGGCCGAGACGTCGACACTGACCGTCCTGAGCGTGCCAACGGTCGCCTACCTCGGCATGTTCACCTATCTCCAGTTGGCGATCGGCTACATCATCGGCCGGATCATCGTCTCGTTCGTCCTGTTGCCGCGCTATGTCGCGGGCAACATGACGACGGCGTACAACTTCCTCGGCAAGCGGTTCGGCGCGGGTATGCAAGGCACCGCGTCGGTGACGTTCCTGTTCACCCGGCTGCTCGCCGATGGTGTGCGGCTGTTCGCCACCGCCATCCCGATCAAGCTGGTGCTCAGGGAATACGGCGTGAACGCGGAGTACTGGCAGATCGTCGCCCTGCTCGGCATCGCCATGGTGGTCTACACCTTCTTCGGCGGCGTCCGCGCTGTCGTGTGGGTCGACGCGATCCAGATGCTCTGGTACGTCGTCGGCGCCGCCGCGGTGATCGCCGTCCTGTCCGGCAAGCTGCCCGACGGCTGGCTGTCCTCGGCGATCGACGCGGGCAAGACCCAGGTGCTGGACTTCGCCTCCGCGCCGCTGAGCAACAACTACTCGTTCATCACCGCCGTCATCGGTGGTGCCGTGCTGTCGATGGCCTCGCATGGGGCCGATCAGCTCATCGTGCAGCGGCTCATGGCCTGCAACGACGTCAAGGCGAGCCAGAAGGCGCTGATCGCCAGCGGTGTCGTCGTGTTCTTCCAGTTCGCCCTGTTCCTGGTCATCGGCACGATGCTGTGGGCGTTCTACAAGGGACTCGACCCGATCAAGGAACTGGGGCTCACGACGAACGACGAGCTGTTCGCGTCCTTCATCGTCAAGGAGTTGCCCAGCGGGTTGTCCGGCTTCGTGATCGCGGGCATCCTGGCCGCCGCGTTGAGTTCGTCGCTGAGCGCCCTGGCCTCCTCGACGGTGACCGACGTGTACCAGAAGATCGTCCGTCGCCCGCTGAGCGACAAGGAGATGCTCAAGCAGGGTCGGATCTGGACTGTGGTCTGGGCGGGCGCGCTGATCGTGTTCGCGTCGATGTTCACCACGACGAAGAACCCGATCGTGGAGACCGCGCTGGCGATCACCGGGTACACCTACGGCGCGCTGCTCGGCGCGTTCCTGTTCGGCCTGCTGTTCAAGCGGGCACGACAACTGGACGCGATCATCGCGTTCGTGGTGACGGTCGTGGTGATGGCGTTCGTGATCCTCGGCCTCAAGTTCGAGAAGAAGAGCGGTGACCTCATCGGGGTGGACTTCGCCAAGGCGACCGCGGATTCGGTGGCGCTGGCCTTCCCCTGGTACACACCGCTCGGGGTCGTGGTCACGCTGCTGGTCGGTGGCCTGCTCACCTTGCGCCACCGCACATCCGGGCACCACGACACGGCGGAACCGGTGAAAGCGGCCTGATTCGTCCGGCACGGTGGCCGCGCGTGGCCACCGTGCCGGATGCTCGACCTAGATCTTCCACTCGTCGACAAGCAGGGACCACAGTTCGATGTCGTGGCGGGTGCCGTTGTGTGGATACGCCTGGCGCATCACGCCTTCCTTGGTAAAGCCGAGACGGCGAGCTACCGCGACGCTGCGCACGTTGGTGGTCATCACCTGCCATTCGACCCTGGCCATGCCTCTGGCCCGAAACGCCCAGTCGAGCAGGACGCCGGACGCTTTGGTGATCAGACCTCGACCGACGGCTTCCGGTGCCAGCCAGACCCCGATCTCGCAGACGCCCGCCGCCGCGTTGAACACCCGGAACAGCGCACCCCCGGACAGGACGCCGTCTACCCAGATTCCGTGAATCCGGCCCTCGTCGCGCGCCTGCCGGTCGGCGTAGCTCTGGAGGAAGAGCCGCGCGGTTTCGGTGTCCACGATGATCGAGCCCCACGGCAGCCACGGCGCGAGGTGCTCCCTCGACGCCACCACGTGTGCCGCGAACTCGGACGCGTGCCAGGGCTCCAGTGGACGCAACTCGGCGTCCTCCGCCAACTCCGCCGACAACATGTATGTCCCTCCCCTATTCGAAAACCCCCTGCGCCCGCGTGAGGACACCGCGCGGGTCGAATCGCGTCTTCGCCCGGCGAAGACGCGGGTATCGCGGGCCGTAGTGCTCGGCCCAGTCCGGTAGGCGCAACGGGATCGCGCCTACCGGGTAGTGCGTGCCGCCCACATCGCGCGCGGCGAGATAGGCGGCACGGTTGTCGGCGATGATGTCGCGCACCTTCGCCTCGTCGCGCGGGTTCACCAGCCGCAGGATCGCCAGCAGGTAGACGACCTCGCTGTCGGGCACGACGACCATCGGGCGGGTCAACCGCTGTCGCAATACCGGGTAAAGCAAGACAGGGCTACCAGCGGCATCCGCGGGTGTTAGCTCGGCGAGCAATGTCGTGACGTAGTCCTCTGTGGCCGCGTCCGGCAGGAGAAGATTGATCCACGGGTTCGGCAGCTTCAACGGCCGAAGTTGGTCGACCAAAGCCGTAACCCGGTCGAGCCAGTCGAAGTAGGTGTGTTCGGTGATCTCGGTCGACTCCGGCTCGGGCAGTCCACGGAGGACTTTCGCGTCGTCCGGCTGGTCCGGCGCGGTGTAGTACATCGCGCCTTCCAGGAGGTAGCCCCATTTGTCACCGACCGGGACGGCTTGGCCTTCCAGGTAGTCGAAGCGCCCGTCCGCGAGTGCGATCCGTTGCGCGGCGGTAAAAGTACGCAGGTCTGGATAGCTCAGGTTGTATACGCGGGCGGACGTCGACGCGGGTAACAGCCGTAGCGTGGCTCGCACGATGATCGCGTACTGGCCGAGTCCACCGAGGACCAACTCGAACAGCTCGCGGTTCTCAGTGGCCGAGCACCGCAGAAGCTCACCGACACCGGTCACGACCTGGACCGCGAGAACGTTGTCCACATGCAGGCCGTGGTGGCCCGTCGCGCCACCGATACCGCCGACAGACAACGTCCCGCCGACAGAAAGGCCCAGGCAGTCGGTCGCGACCGGCGTAGCCACCCCCTGCGCCACTGTCCGCTTGAGCAGGTCTCGCCACGTCACCCCCGCGTCGACATCGGCGGACCCGCGGCCGATCGAGTGCACCGTCGCCAGTGTCCGGGAATCGATCACGATCCCGCCCGGGGCCTGCGCCTGGCCGAACGTCGAATGCCCCTGACCCCGCATCGCGACGGTCAGGCCGTGCTGGTTGGCGAAGCGCACGATCTTCTGAATGTCGAGGACCGAGCCCGGCCGCAGCACCGCACGGGACCGGCGGTGTGCGATCTGGCCGTAGTCCTCGGCCGCCTCGGCGAGCACCGCCTCGTCGAAGACCAACTCGCCGTCGAGGTCGGGCACCGCGATCGTGTCGGCCTGGGCAGAGGTGACCCAGCCGAACCCGAGCGGGTCGAAGGCGACGACCACGGCGGCGGCAGCGCCAACACCGAGGAACCGGCGACGGTCTACAGGCATGAGTGCACTCCCCGGCGTTGGCGATGGGCGGAGTCACTCTATTCAGTGACCCCCGGACGGACCAGAAGATAACCGACCAGTTCGAGATGCAGCTCGAACCCCAGGGCGGTGACCATGCGCTCGGAGGCGTCATTGCCCAGCGCGATCACGGCGGCCGCCTGCGGTCGCGGGCCGTGCTCGACGACGAGCGCACGCAGTAGGGCTCGCACCAAGGCGCGGCCGGAGCCCGCGGCCCGCATGTTGGGGTCGACGGCCACGTAATCGACGTAAAGCTCCCCGTGTTGGGCGAAACCGGCGGCGTACCCGATGAGCCCGTCTGCGCCGGTCAACACCACAACGGTGTGCCCGCGTTCACCCGCGACAAGTTGCGCGCCACTGGTGTTGCGCTTCGGAAACGACCGTTCGTGCAGTTCGACGACTTGCGCGCGGAGTTCGGGATCGCGGTCGAGCGGTCGCGGGCCTGACGTGCCGGACACAGCGCTGATCAACACCGACCTCAGTGCGGAGCCGGTCAGCGTGAAGACGCGACTGGTGATCTTGGTCGTGAACCCGTGGCGGGCGGCGAAATCGCCCAGCCGTCGATTCTGCCGATGCCCGAACAGTTCCAGATCGGTGATACCGCGCAGTCGGTCCAAAGTCATCGCATGATCGAACAGCTCGTCAGCGGCGTTGTGCCAACACTGACGAGCGGCGGGATGCCCCTCGGGCACATCGACGAACGGCCCGTGCAGCCACGCGCGGCCCAATTGAGGATCGGCCTCGACGCTCAGCAGTGCCCGCAGGGCACCCGCGCGGTCGGTCGCGAGCAGCGCCCCCGTCGCCCAGTCCGGGCGTATGTCCGCCAGTTCCTCGGCCACCTCGTCGGAGGTCATGCCGTGGTAGCCGATGTGGTGCGCCGGGTCGGCTTGCAGACCGGCGATGAACTCGACGGCGGCCGCCTGGTCGGCGGCTGTGGCAGGGCGGATCGCGTACATACCCGAAAGCGTGAACGTTGGGATCGATCGGCGCGAGCACATTTACCCCGGACAGCTCACGCGGCCGGTTCCTGGCCGCCGTCCGGGGTCGGTTCGGGCTTGGCCCGCTGGAGACGCTGCGAGATCACCTGGGTGATGCCGTCGCCGCGCATACTGACCCCGTAGAGCGCGTCGGCGATCTCCATGGTCGCCTTCTGGTGCGTGATGATGATCAACTGCGACGCGGCCCGCAACTGTTCCATCAACCCGATGAGCCGACGCATGTTGGTGTCGTCCAGCGCGGCCTCGACCTCGTCCATCACGTAGAACGGCGAGGGTCGGGCCCGGAAGATCGCGACCAGCATGGCCACCGCGACCAGCGACTTCTCGCCGCCGGAGAGCAGCGAGAGTCGCTTGACCTTCTTGCCGGGCGGACGGGCCTCGACGTCGACGCCGGTGGCCAGCATGTCGTCGGGGTCGGTGAGGATCATCCGGCCCTCGCCGCCGGGGAACAGCACGTCGAAGACGATCTCGAACTCGCGGGCCACGTCGGCGTAGGCGGTGGCGAAGACCTCGAGAATCTTGTCGTCCACCTCCTTGATCACCGTGAGCAGGTCGCGGCGGGTGGCCTTGAGGTCTTCGAGCTGGGTGGAAAGGAACTTGTAGCGCTCCTCCAGCGCGGCGAACTCCTCCAATGCCAGCGGGTTGACCTTGCCCAGCAGCGACAGGTCGCGCTCGGCGCGCTTGGCCCGGCGAGCCTGGGTGTCACGGTCGTACGGCGAGGACGGCGGCATGCTGACCTCTTCGCCGCGTTCCTTGGCTTCCTCGTACTCGGCGACCTCGGCCGGGCTCGGCGGCACCGGCACGTGCGGGCCGTACTCGGTGACCAGGTCGTCGAGCCCGATGCCGAACGTCTCGGCGATCCTGGTCTCCAACTGTTCGAGCCGCATCCGCTGTTCGGCCCGCAGCACCTCGTCGCGGTGGACGGCGTCGGTCAGCTTCTCCAACTCGGTCGACAGCTCGCGGACCTTGCCGCGCACGTCGGTGAGCACACGCTCGCGCTCAGCGCGCTGGGCTTGGACGACGTCGCGCTCGTCGGCCGCTGAGCGCAACGACACGGCGATGCGGCGCAACGCCAACTCGCCGCCATCGACCACGGCCTGCGCGACGACCGCGCCGCGCTTGCGCGAGGCCATCGCGCGGCTGGCCCGTTCCCTGGCCTCGCGCTCGGCGCGGGCGGCGCGGCGCAGTCCATCGGCCTTGCCTTGCAGCGCGCGGTGGCGTTCCTCCGCGGTGCGCAGGGACAGCCGGGTTTCCATCTCTTCCTGGCGGGATGTGGCGAGGGCCGCGGTGTACTCGTCGCGCTCGGCGGAGTCCGGCTCGTTCTCCAGCGGTTGTTCCTGCACGACCGCCAGGCGTTCTTCCAGGTCCGCGAGCTTGAGCAGGGCTTCCTCGCGGGCCTGCTCGACCTTCGTGCGCTGGTTGACCGCGCGCTCGACCTCGGCCTCGGCGGAACGCAATGCCTGACGCATCCGGTTGATCCGCTCGGATGAGCGGGCCGAGCGCACCTTGGCCTCGTTCATGGCTTCCTTGACCGCGCCGACCTCGGCCCGACGGGCCTGCTGCTCGGCGCGGGCACCCTCCAGGGCGGGTCCTGCCTGCTCGACCGCACGTTCGGCCGCACCGAGCTTGCTATTGGCCTCATCCACCGCGGCCTGCACTTCGATGACACTTTGCGCGCGTTCGGATCCGCCGACCGCCCAGTAGGCACCGAGCACGTCACCTTCGGGCGTCACCGCCCGCACGTCCGGGTACTCCGAGACGAGTGCCTGCGCGGCGGGCAACGCGTCGACCACCGCGAGCCGGTCGAGCGCGCGGTGCACAGCCGGAACCAACGCGTCCGGCGCCCGCACCAAGTCGATCGCCCAGCGCGAGCCGGGCGGAAGGACGGGCCAGGTCGAACGGTCCACTGTGGTGGCCGGGCCACCGACGAGCATTCCCGCCCGCCCGGCGTCACCCGCGCGCAACATCCGCAGCGCGGCGATGGCGCCGTCCGGGTCAGCGACCGCGACCGCGTCGGCGACCGGGCCGAGCGCGGCGGCCAGCGCGGCCTCCGCACCCGGCTCAACAGTCAACAGCGCGGCGACAGACCCGAGCAGTCCCGGCAGCCGATCCGACGACGCGAGCAACGCGCCCGCGCCGTCCTTACGCGACAATCCCATCGAGAGCGCGTCGACGCGCGCCTTCCACGACGCGATCTCGCGCTCGGCCTCGCGCTCGGCTCGCACGAGTTCCTCGACGCGCGCCTTCGCGGCGTCGTTCGCCTCGACCGCGAGCCGGTGACGCTCATCGAGACCGGCGTCGTCGCTGTCCTCGACACCGCTCTCGGTCTGCGTCTCGGCCAGTTCCTCCGCCGTGAACTCGGCTCGCTCGCGGGCCTCGGCCAGCGCGGTCGACAGCCGTTCGATCTCCTCTGCGGTGGCGTTCGTCTTCGAGCGCAGCGCCTCGACCTGGCCGGAGAGCCGGGCCAGGCCCTCGCGGCGGTCGGCGATGGCCCGCACGGCGGCGAGGTGCGCCTTCTCGGCCGCCTGCACCATGCGTTCGAGCTCGGCTCGGCGCTCGGTGGACTCGGCCAGGGCATAGCGGGCCTCGGCGACGGCCTCGGCCAGCTCGGCCTCGCGCATCGCGGTGTGCTCGGCCTCTTCGTCCAGTTCGTCCGGGTCACGCCCACCGCGCGGCGCCTCGACGGCGGCCGACAGGTGGCGGGCGCGTTCCACGGCGAGGCGGACCGTGCCGCGCAGGCGTTCTTCCAGCGCGGAGAGCCGGTACCAGGTCTCCTGGGCCGCGGCGAGCTTCGGCGCGTCGACCGCGAGGTGTTCCTCCAACTCGGTCTGCCTGGCCTGCCCGATCTCCAACGCCTGCTCGACCTCGGCCCGCTTCCGGCGAGCGGTGGCCTCGTCGGCCTGGTCGCGGGCGATGTCGGTGCGCTGGGTGACCAGGTCGTCGGCGTGCAGCCGCAGCCGCGAATCACGCAGCTCCGACTGCACCGACTGCGCCTTGCGCGCAATCTCGGCCTGCTTGCCCAGCGGCTTGAGCTGACGGCGCAACTCGGCGGTGAGGTCGTTGAGCCGGGTCAGGTTCGCCTGCATCGCGTCCAGCTTGCGCAGCGCCTTTTCCTTGCGCTTGCGGTGTTTGAGGACGCCCGCGGCCTCCTCGATGAACGCCCGGCGCTCCTCCGGCTTCGACTCCAAGATCGCGGCGAGCTGGCCCTGCCCGACGATGACGTGCATCTCACGACCGATACCGGAGTCCGACAGCAACTCCTGCACGTCCATCAGACGGCAACCGTTGCCGTTGATCTCGTACTCGCTGGCACCGTCCCGGAACATCCGGCGGGTGATCGACACCTCGCCGAACTCGATCGGCAGCGCGCCGTCGGAGTTGTCGATGGTGAGGGTGACCTCGGCGCGACCCAGCGGCGCGCGGCCAGAGGTCCCGGCGAAGATGACGTCCTCCATCTTGCCGCCGCGCAGGCCCTTCGCACTGCCCTCGCCCATCACCCAGCGCAACGCGTCGAGAACGTTCGACTTTCCCGACCCGTTCGGGCCGACGACACAGGTGATGCCCGGCTCGAACTTGAGCGTCGTGGCCGAGGCGAAGGACTTGAACCCCTTCAGCGTCAGGCTCTTGAGGTGCACGAAGCAAACCCTTCAGATCACCGACAGCTACCGTTATCCGGAAGAGACTACCTTGTGAGTGGGTCGAGTCCCTGGTAGGTGCGCCCCGCGCGTTGTGGTGCTCAGGACGGTGCCGGGATGTTCACCAGCACAGCGTCACCCGCGACGACCTCGACCTGATCGATGCTCGCCAAGTCGATCGATGTGCTGCCGGGAATCCACTCGCCGTTCACGGCGGTCGTCGCCCACCAACCCGCCGTCTCCCGATAGCCGTCGCGGCCACGCACGATCAACTTGCACGGCCTGCCGGAAGGCACATCGCGCAATCGGATCTGGAGTTCGGTGCCCCACGGGTGATCGGTGAGGTCCACATCGGCCTTGACGCCGTCGGGGTTCGTCGCCGACCAGGTCACCGCCTGCGTGTTCTGCTCGGCGGTCGGCTGGCGGGAGAAATAGCCGACGACCCCGCCGACACAAAGTGCGACCACGACAGCAGCGGCCACCAGCGCGACTGCGGGCCGACGTCGGCCCGCAGTCTCGGTTGGTTCCGACAAGTCAGCGGGTAAGCCGAAGTCCACCGGTTCTCGCGCGGGTTCCTCGAAGTCCGCGGGCGTAATCCGGTGCAGCAGGCCGGGCAGTGGCGCGAGGCGAAGCATCTCGGCCTGGCAGACGGCGCAGTCCGCCAGATGGGTTTCCAGGTGCGCCCGCTCCCCGGGATCGAGCGCGCCCAACAAATAGGCCCCGAGCGCAGGAGTGTGAGTACAGGTCACGGCTCGGTCACCCCTCGTTCGGTCAACGCGTCGCGCAGCGCGCGCAGGGCGTAGAAGGACCTCGATTTCACGGTGCCCGTCGGAATGCCGAGCACGCGGGCGGTTTCGGCCACCGTGTGCCTGCGGTAGAACAGTTCACCGATCACCGCACGATGATCGTGCGAGAGCGCCCGCATGGCCTCGGCGACCTGCCATCCGATCAACACCTGCTCGAACTCGTCGGTCGCCTTCGGCCAGTCGCCGCCGTCGATCGGCACCTCGGCGACCCTGGCGTTCTGCCTGCGGTATCCGGAGATCACCAGGTTCTTCGCCACGGTGTAGAGCCAGGGCCCCGCCCGGTCGGCCTCCAACGTCGACGCGTTGCGCCACGCCCGGAGCAGGGTCTCCTGCACCACGTCCTCCGCCCGCTGGTGATCCCCGCCGACAGCGCGCAGCACGTAGCCGTGCAGCGGCCGTCGGTAGCGGTCGTAGAGCTCGCGGACGAGTGCGTCGTCCGGCTCACGGGTGCTCCCCACGTCAGGTGCTACGCGGGGATCGGGCATCCGGTTCAGCGTGGATCACCGTTCGACGAATCCGGTCAGGTTGCCCTTGGGCTGCGCCCACTGCTCGGTGACGGTGTCGACGGCCCCGGGAGCGCGGCCGGAGCGCAACGCCTGAAGCAGGCGGTCACACAGGTCGCGGGCGCCTTCGGCGACCACCTCCACCCGGCCGTCGGCCGTGTTGCGGGCCCAGCCGACGAGTCCC
>JALZNB010000209.1 GCA_030857905.1 Actinomycetota bacterium | reverse complement strand
CGGACTGCTGGCGCGCGTCTCGATTCTTGTGGGCGTTCTCGTCGGCTGGCTGGCGGCGATGCTGACCGGCCGTCTCGACTCGGCCAGGCTGGCCGACCTGTCGGCCGCGCCCTGGTTCGGGCTGCCGGAGTTCCAGGGCCCGGAGTTGCGGCCATCGGTGATGTTGTTGGTCATCCCGGTCGTGATCGTCCTGGTCGCGGAGAACGTCGGCCACGTCAAGGCGGTCGGCACGGTGACCGGCCGCGACCTCGACGGCAGCGTGGGTGACGCGTTGATCGCCGACGGTCTGGCCACCACACTCGCGGGCGCGGGCGGCGGCTCCGGCACGACCACGTACGCGGAGAACATCGGCGTCATGGCCGCCACCCGCGTGTACTCGACCGCGACCTACGTCGTCGCCGCCCTGACCGCGATCCTGTTGTCGCTGTGCCCGAAATTCGGCGCGGTGGTCAACACCATGCCCCCGGGCGTGCTCGGCGGCGCGACAATGCTGCTGTACGGGATGATCGGTCTCGTCGGCGTGCGGATCTGGCTGGTCAACAGGGTCGACTTCACCGATCCGGTCGCGCTGTTCGTGGTGGCCGCCGCGATCGTCGCGGGCATCGGGAACCTCACCTTCACCGTGGGCGGCGTCGAGTTCGGCGGCATCGCCTGGGGGTCGATGTTCGTCGTCCTCGCCTATCCGCTGCTGCGCGCACTGAATCGACGTGGGACGGGCCGAGACGTCAGCGAGCGGCGACCGCGCGATTGATCCGCCGCACCAACGCAGGCCCCTGGTAGATGAATCCGGTGTAGAGCTGCACGAGGCTCGCGCCCGCGTCGAGCATCCGCAGCGCGCCGTCGGCGTCGAAGAGCCCACCGACCCCGATGATCGGCAGCGTGCCGCTCGTCTGTTCACTCACGAAAGCCACCACCTCTCGCGCGCGCCGCCCCAGCGGCCTGCCACTGAGGCCACCCGCCTCGGCGCCCGTGACGACATCGGCGGTCGCGAGACCGTCCCGGCTGAGCGTGGTGTTGGTGGCGATCACCCCGTCGACGCGATGGTCGACGCACACCTGCAGGACTTCGGCGATGGCCGCGTCGGTGAGATCGGGAGCGATCTTCACCAGCAGCGGGCACCGCCCGAGCGAGTCGGACTCCCGCCGCAGTTCGCCGACGAGCGCGTCGAGCGCGGTCCGGTCCTGAAGCCCGCGCAGGCCGGGAGTGTTGGGCGAACTGACGTTGATCGCGAAGTAGTCGGCGTGTGGGTGCAACACGCGCAGTGAGTGCCGGTAGTCCTCGACGGCATCGTCGACCGGGGTGATCTTCGACTTGCCGATGCTCAGACCCAGCGGAACGCCGACCGGCCCGAGCGCGCGCAGGCGATCGGCCAACGCGTCCGCGCCGTCGTTGTTGAAGCCCATCCGATTGACGATGGCCTCGCTGGCGGGCAGCCGGAACAGCCGAGGCTTCGGATTGCCCGGTTGCGCGTGTCGGGTGACGGTGCCGACCTCGACGAACCCGAACCCGAGGCCGGGCCACGCCCGCAGCGCCCGCCCGTCCTTGTCCATGCCCGCCGCGAGTCCGACGACACCGGGGAAGCGGACACCGAACACCGTGGGGCCGGACTTGGCGCTGAAATGGCGGCGCAGCACGGACACGGCGGGCCGCACCCGACCGAGCCGGGTGAGCGCGGCGAGGGTGCGTTCGTGGGCGATCTCGGGGTCGCCGCCGCCCAGGGAGAACAGGGCGCGCCGGACTAGTTGCTGGTAGACCACGTGGGACAGTCTGACATTGCCGCGTTCGCCCGAGTCGACCCAGCGCGGCCGACCGGCCATGATGGCGGGGTGCGCCCCGACCCCGATCAGCTTTACGCGCTCCCCAGGGAGGAGTTCACCGCCGCCCGCCGCGAGATGGTCCGCCAGGCCAAGGCGGACGGCGACAAGGACACCGCGGCCGCCATCGGGAAGCTCGCCAAGCCGACCAAAGCCGCGTGGTTGGCCAACCGACTCGCCAGGGATCACCGGAAGACCGTCGTTGAGCTGCTCGGTGTCGGCGACGACCTGCGCGCCGCACACGGTCGCGGTGCCGGCCCCCGGTTGCGTGAACTCACCCAGCGCCGCACCGAACTGATCAACGCACTGCTCCGCCTCGCCGACGAGTCGCTGAGCGAACCGGTGACCAGGGAACTGGAAGAGATGTTCACCGCGGCCGTCGCCGACGAGACCGCCGCCGACATCCTGCGTGCGGGCCGCGTCGCCTCCGTTCGGGACTTGGCCATCGCCCCGGCGTGGCCCGGCTTGGCGATCACCCCGAGGACCGTGGGTGAACAGAAGCCCCGCGTGAAGCCGAAAGCCGACGACAGCCGCGCCCGCAAGGCCGCGTTCCGCAAGGCTCTCGCGGACGCGAAATCGGCGGTGAAGGCCGCCGAGGCAGACCGCGCCGGAGCCGATCGCGCCCAACGCGAAGCGGAGGCGGCGGTCACCGCGGCGGAGAAGCGAGTCCGCGACCTGAACGCCGAGTTGGACGCGGCGGAGGCAGCCGAACTCGAAGCCCGCCAAGCCTTGCACGCCACCCGCCGCACGGCGAAGGACGCCGAGCGCGCGGCCGGGCAGGCCTGGCGCACGTTGCAACGGGTGGAGGAAACCTCAACCGAGGACGCCTGAGCGAAAAAACGACGCGTCGTGGTCGTATGGTCCGGGATGCGCCGCACAGGGAGCGGCGCGATCGCCAAGGATGTCCGCGCGTCTTGGCTACGTGACAGGGCCGGACAGGGCACAGCCCTCGGGCTGGCTCCCGACCACCGATGCGGTGGGCGGGCCCGGGGCGGACTGAGTTCCCGGGGGCCCGAGGGCTGGGTGACTGCCTGGGATTCGCTGACCACACGCTCGCGCTCTACGGCACCGGAGTCCGGTGTCAGCCGTGTGCGGAGCCAGCGCCCATCTGCTGAACGGGCGGCCCTTAGCGGGCAGCCACCTCACGAGCCCTGTCGGAATACACCGGTGGACCACCTCCTCTCTCGTGTCCGCAGACCGTAAGCGCTCCGGCCGAACCCAGACAACCAATTTTCGGACTCACCCGTTAGGGGGATGATATGGTCACCAATTAGGTACAGAGCGTGTGTGAACTTCACTTGGGTGGCTAGTCGGGGCCGCGCGAATGAACGCAGGGAGCCGAGAACGGTGCGGAGTCCTTCAGCCGGGCCTGGGCGAATGGCCATGGGTGCTGTCATCGGAGCGGCCACCGCCGCCTTGTTCTACGAAGGCATGATGGCCACGAGCACACCCAGGGGTCTCGTCGATGTGGGGAACGTGGCCGAGGAACGCCCCGAGCAGATTCCCGTGCTCGTCGGGGACACGATGGACGGGACGCCGATGACGAGCGTGCCGACCACGTCGTCGGGTGCCGGGCCGTCTTCGACCTCTGGCACCTCGACGTCCTCGGACCTGTCCGCGCCGAGCACCACTACCACCACGGCGGAGGAAGAGGCGTCGCAGCCCCAAGCTCCCACCACGACGATCTCGACGCCCACGACGACCATGACGACCACGACCAAACCTCGGGTCACGACGACGATTCAGCCGCCGCCACCCCCGCCGCCGACGACTACCACGCGGCAGCGTCCTCCACCCACGACGACTACGACGTGGTGCGGAATCTTCTGCTGGTGATCGGGCCCGGCTGACACCGCGGGCAGAAGTAGGCGATCCGCTCGCGGACTCCGATGCCTTGCGCGCCAACGTGTATTCGTCCACCGCAGCGCAGGCAACCCGAGCGCGTTCGCCCGTAGACCCAGAGTCCGCGGCCTCGTCGCGGGTCGCCGGTCGTTCGCCGGTCGGGGCGCATCTTGTTGTCGTCCAGCACGGTGTGACTCAGGTCGACCGCGCGTTCGGTGTCCACTTCGGACACGGGCGTCCATGGCGACACACCGAGCATGAAGCACACCTCGGCCTTGATCACGTTGCCGACGCCCGCCACCACCCGCTGATCGAGCAGCGCGAGACCGATCTCGCGATCGCCGTCCGACCGCAGCCGCCGCAACGCCTCGGCTCGATCCCATTGCGGGTCGAGCAGGTCGGGACCGAGGTGGCCGACGAGTCGACTTTCCTCGTCGGTGGGCAGCAATGCCATCTCGTGCAAGGTGAAACCGATGGCCTGATCCTCCGGCGTGGTCAAGATCGCCCTGACCTGGTGGGCCGGTCGGCGCCAGCGACGCCCGCCGAGGGGGTACACGTGCCAGGCGCCGTCGAGGCCCAAATGGTTGTGCAGACTCAGATTCCGGTCGAAGCGTACGAACAGGTGCTTGCCGACCGTGCGCACGCCGACCACGGTTCGGCCTGCGAGATCCACAGTGGACAATCGAGGGTGTCGCAGCTCGCCACGCGTCAGGACCTTGTCCGCCAAAGCCTCGGTCAACACGGTGGCGGTGCGGTAGACGGTGTCACCCTCAGGCATTCGCGGCGACTTTCGGCCCGAACCCGATCAGCATCGTCGCCATCACCCGTTCGATGATCCGGGGTGTCCTCGACGAGGACAACTCGATCATCACTCGCCCGCGGCCTCGTGCTGGTCGTCGTCATCGTCGGGCCAGGCGATGGCCTGGTGCCTGCCCCGCCCGCCAGTACGCAGCACCCTGGCCAACAGGAGGTTGAACGCCAGCGACACCTCACGCGCACCGGGTGTCTGCCACTGGTGAATCGGCATGCACGCCCCCTGGGCCTGCTGCACGGCCAACCGATCGGGCAACGCGACGGGCATCACCAGCGACCCGAAACTCTCCCGCAACTCGGCGATGCGGAACTGGTGTTCGTAGGAATGCGACCGGACCTTGTTGACCACCACGCCGAGCGGCACGAGGTGCGGATTCTGCTCACGCTGGGTGTTGGCCACCGCCTCGAAGGCGCGTTGTGCGCCGGACACCGCGTAGAGCGTGGGCTCGGTCACCAGCAGTGCGCCCTGCGCCGCCACCAGCGCCGACCGGGTAAGCCGCCCCAGCGACGGCGGGCAGTCCATCAGCACCAACTGGTAGGGCAATTCGCCCTCGGTGAGCAGCGATTGCAACTCCGCGAGCGCCCGGCCGAGCTTCTGCAACCTGCACATCCCCGGGTCCGGCTCGTTGAGCGACTCCAGCTCCTCGGAGCCGACCATCACGTCGACCTCGTCACTCCACGAGCTGGGCGCGATGGCCGCGCGCAGCACAGCGGCACGCGGGGTCTCCAGCACGTCGGCCAGCGTCGCCTCGGTCTCGGCCGGGTCGAGCGTCGCGGTCGCGTTGCACTGCGGGTCCAGGTCGACCACCAGCGTGCGGGCGCCTCGACGCATCGCCGCTGAGGCGAGCCCGAGCACGACCGTGGTCTTTCCCACGCCACCCTTGAGGCTGAGCACTGCGACGGTCTGCACGACCTAGACCTTAGGCCCTGTTTCAGACAGCCCATCGCGTCTCTACAGTTCGTGTCCATGCGACCGGATGCTGTTCGCCGTGTGCTCGACGCCGAGCTGACCGCCGCCCGCGCACGTCGCGACGGGCAGGCGCCGCGTGTCCTCGACGTCGGTGGGGGCAGCGGTGTGTTGGCTGTCCCACTCGCCGCCGCGGGCTGTGCGGTCACCGTCATCGATCCGAGCCCCAACGCGCTCGCCACGCTCAACCGCCGGGCCCAGGAAGCGGGCGTCGCCGACCGCATCACCGCGGTGCAGGGCGACAGCGATGCCCTCGGTCACCTCGTCGCCCCTGCCGAGGCCGACCTGGTGCTGGCGCACGGTCTCCTGGAAGTCGTCGACGACCCGAAGGTGACCGTGGCCGCCATGGCGGGTGCGCTGGCGCCGGGCGGGGTGCTGTCGGTGCTGGTGGCCAACCGGTTCGCGGCGGTCCTGCACCGGGCCATCTCCGGCCGCCTCGTCGACGCCCGGCGGCTGCTGGACGACCCAGCCGGTCAGATCACCGGGCCGGGGGAGGCGCTGCTGCGCCGGTTCGACACCGAGGGCTTGCGCGCGCTGCTCGTCGGCGCGGGTCTGGATGTCGAACTCGTGCAGGGGCAGAGCGTGGTCGCCGACCTGGTGCCGGGCACCGTGCTGGAGAGCAACCCCGGCGCGGCGGACGCGCTGGCCGAACTCGAACTCGTCGCCGCGGTCACCCCGCCGCTCCGGGACGTGGCGACCCGGCTGCACGCCATGGCCCGCCGCTGACCGCTTTCCCCCGGCGAGAGCCATGGCGGAGCTCAGGTGTCCAGCAGGTGAAAGTCGGCGAAGTCGAATCCGGGCGAGACGACACAGCTGACCAGCACTTCCTCCCCGGCGGCGGGGCGGGCGGCTTGCCACACGCCTGGCGGCACCAGGGCCTGAGGCTCTTGACCACGGCCGATGTCCGGGCCGAGCAGCATCGTGGACGGTTCGGGCGCGGGGCGTTCTCCGGTACCGCCGAGGAAGAGTTGGAGCGGGCCACCTCGGTGCCACAGCCAGAGTTCGGCGGATCGGACCGTGTGCCAGCGGGATTCCTCACCGGGGCAGAGCAGGAAGTAGATGGCCGTGCAGGTGTGCCGTTCACCGGGGTAGTGCGGCGGGTGGACCGTCGTGTCGGTGCGCCAGGTTTGTCGGTACCAGCCCCCTTCGGGGTGGGGTCGCAGGTCGAGCGACTCCACGGTGGCGGGGCGCCTGTTCCGGTCCATCGGGTTCCTCCAGGGGGCGGGGGGATCGCGTCACGATGATGACGTGTCGCGATGTTCCCCTCCGAGGCTGTCGGACCACTGTGGTTGGCTCAGGTCATGGGGCGCAGCGCTGACCTGCCGAGTGGGCTGGTCGACAGGTTCAAAGCGCGCGACGGCGGCTGGCCGGACGACACCGGCTGCCCGATCCTGCACGTGGACATGGACGCCTTCTACGCCTCCGTGGAGATCCGGCAGCGGCCCGAGCTGACCGACCGGCCGGTCGTGGTCGGCGGCGTCGGCCACCGGGGTGTGGTGTCCTCGGCCAACTACATCGCCCGCACCTTCGGCGTGCGTTCGGCGATGCCGACCAGCCACGCGCGCAGGCTGTGTCCGCAGGCGGTGTTCCTGCCACCCACCTTCGCCCTCTACCAAGAGGTGTCGAGGGGCGTGCTGGCCATTTATCGCGACATCACCCCACTGGTCGAGCCGCTGAGCCTGGACGAGGCGTTCCTCGACGTGTCCGGCGCGCTGCGCAGGCTGCGCACCACGCCCGCGGCGGTGGGCCCGGAGATTCGTCGTCGGGTGCGGGCCGAGCACGGCATCGTGTGCTCGGTGGGCGTCGGCCCGACGAAGTTCATCGCCAAGCTCGCCTCGGGCCTGGCGAAGCCGGACGGGATGCTCGTGGTGCCGCGCGACCAGATCACGGCGTTCCTGCACCCGCTGCCGGTGTCCGCGCTGTGGGGCGTGGGCAAGCGCACCGCCGAGCGGCTCTTCGACGTCGGCTTGGAGAAGGTGGCCGACGTCGCCGCGTCCCCACTGCCCCGCCTGCGCCGCGTGCTCGGCGTGGCGCAGGCCGATCACCTGCACGCGCTCGCCCAAGGCCACGATGGGCGTTCGGTCGTCCCGGAGTCCGCCGAGAAGTCCATCGGCGCCGAGGAGACCTTCGACGTCGACCACTTCGACCGCGACATCCTCAAACGAGAGCTCCTTCGGCTCTCCGAGCGCACCTCGGGCACGCTGCGGTCGCGGGGGCTGCTCGGCCGCACGGTGTCGATCAAGGTCCGGTTCGCCGACTTCACCACGATCACCCGGTCCCGCACGCTGGCCGTGGGCATTGATGTCACCCAGGAGATCTACCGGACCGCCTGTGCGCTGCTCGACGATCACACCCCACCCGGGGCGGTGCGCCTCATCGGAGTCCGAGTCGAGCAACTGGCTGTCGCGGGGTCGGAACAGTTGCTGCTGGACGCGCCGGAACAGGGGTGGCGGCAGGCCGAGCAGGCGGCCGATCGGGCCAGGTCGAAGTTCGGCAGCGCCGCGATCCGCCCCGCCGCGCTGCTGGGTGAGCGCCCGGAGCGGGCGGGAGTGACCGAACCCAAGCCCGAGCGGGACAGGCCGAGGAACGGGTGACATCCCTGGCCGACGACCTCGACCCGCCCACGCTGTCGAGTGCGGGTCTGCTCACCCGCTGAGCGCGGGCAGCACATCGCTCAACGGTTCGCGGATGACCACCGTCGCGAGTCCGTCATACGGGGTGGTGGAACCGTTGCACACCACGACATTCACCCCGGCCCGCGCCGCGAGCCCCACCAGCCCGGCAGCGGGTTGCACGGACAGCGACGACCCCACGACCAGCAGCAGGTCCGCCGACGTCGCCGCCGCCCGCGCCCGTTCGATGATCGCGCGATCCAGGGACTGCCCGAACGAGATCGTCGCCGACTTCAGGATCCCCGCACACAGCAGGCACTCCGGATCCGTTTCCCCGAGGGCCACCCGATCAAGCGCTTCACGCATGGGCCGGAGATCCCCGCACGACAGGCACACCGTGTCGAAGATCGCCCCGTGCAACTCGACCACACGTCCCGGCGACGACCCCGCCCGCTGGTGTAGTCGGTCGATGTTCTGGGTCAGAATCGTGTCCAACCGCCCAGCCCGCTCCATGTCGACCAGCGCGCGATGTCCCGCGTTCGGTACGGCGTCCCACGCCGGATGTGCCTGACGCGCCTGCCACGCCAGTCGTCGTACGGCGGGATCATCGACGTAGGCCTGGAACGACGAGAGCCGTTCGGCCCCCGGCTCCCGGGTCCACAATCCGTTGGGCCCACGGAAATCCGGTATCCCCGAGTCGGTGGAGATCCCGGCCCCCGACAGCACCACGATCCGCCGAGCCTGCACTGCCAACTCGCGAGCCCGCAACACTTGCGTGTTCATACTTGTGCGCCCCGATCCGTAGTGACCCAGCGATCACGCTAGCCGCAAAACCCCCTAGAGCCACCCCAGAACCGGCCAACCCGCTCCCGACCGGCGCGAGCCACGAAAAAGTGCCCAGAAATCGCACTGACCTGTCGATTGACCCTCGGGCGTTGGTGTTCGAGTCGGTGCAGGGTGGTGATCATCTAGGGGCTACCGCGAAGACGTGTGCGTCCGGTAATCAACTCGTTACCGAGAGATCGCCGAGGTTTCGGAGGTAGCACCGTTGAAGCGTCTTACCGCCCTGCTCGCGGGATTGGCCGTCGCGAGTTCCGTGCTCGTGGCGACGGCCCCAGTCGCGGCCGCCGCGCCCAGTGACCTTGAGTTGGCGACCCGCTGGGCGCCCATTCACTATCAGGACACCGATTCCAGTGACTACGACGCCGACTATCTGTCCACAGTGGACTACGACGGCGAGTGGGACACCCTCAACAACTGGGAGCACCAGGACGACGTCCTGTCCCGGTTGACCGGCAAGGTCTACTTCTCCGTGGTCGAGACCTCGACCCACTGGTTCATCGGCTACTCCTTCTACCACCCGCGTGACTGGGAGGACGTCCCCGACCCGTTCGGCGCCCTCACTCACGAGAACGACCTCGAAGGCGTCGTGGTCACGGTCCGCCGCGACGGGTCGACCCACGGCAAGCTGGAGGCGATGGTCTCGGTGGCGCACAGCGACTTCTACTCCTATGTCCCCGCGGGCAGCACCTTCACCAGCGGCCGGGAGAGTGTCGACGGCACGCTGCGAACCCAGACCTTCAACGGTGCCGCACACCCCACCACCAGCCAGGAAGCCAAAGGTCACGGCGTCTACGCCTGGAATGGGGCCGCCTTCCCCGGCGGCGACGGTGTCGTCTACTACCCGACCGGCACCGCCGAGGTGCCTTCCGGTGGCAACGACCGTTCGGTCGGATACTCGCTGGTCGACGTGTTCACCACCGACGGCATGTGGGCGCGGCGCCACAACGGCCTGACCTTCGCCAGCTATGGGACCTTCCGCGGCGACAACGGCAAGGACAACTCGGCGAACGCGCCGTGGGGCTGGGACGACGGCAACGACGGTTCCGACATCCCTCGCGGCATGCTCGCCACCGACCCCGCCTACCTGGTGGGGCAGTACTTCGCGGGCGAAGGAACCTTCAGCCTGGCCTACACCAGAAACTCTTTTCGCTGAACTTGGTTTGAACTCCCGCCCGACGGGGTAGTTATCTTTGGGTCCTGCCCCACGAGCTTGCCGCCGTGGGGCGGGGCGGTGATGGCTCCCCGACCTCGGGGCGCGAATCCCGCCCCGCCCCACCATTTTCGGTGTCGCGGTACGGTCCACGTCAGCGAACCACGGCAGGAGGAACACAGGGTGTCTGAGGTCGAGACCAGCGCGGTGACGCGCACCACCGGGATCAGGGTCGTGGACGTCCGGGTCAGCGCGGACGCCGAGCAGGTGCCGCTGCTGCGCTCGTTCGCGGCCGACATCGCCATGCGGCTCGATTTCGATCTCGACGCGATCGAGGACATCAGGATGGCGGTGGACGAGGCGTGTTCGCTTCTGGTCCGGTCCGCTGTCCCCGGTACCTCCTTGTTCTGCTCGTTCGAGCCGCGCGACCACAGCCTGTCGGTGCGCGCGCGCGTCGCCGCCGAGCACCCGGTGCCACCCTCGTCGGACCCGATGGGCTGGCAGATCCTCACCACGTTGGCCGCATCGGTGACCGAGCACGTCGAGGACGTCGACGGGGGATACCAGGTCACGGTCGAATTGCTCAGCAAGCCGACAGAAGCGGCGGGACAATGAGCGATCGCGACGAGGATGGCGGCCCCGACGTCGTCCGGTTCCGCGCGCTCGCCGCGCTCGGCCAGGACGACCCCCGCCGGATCACGCTGCGCGGCGAGATCGTCGCCGACCACATGGATCTCGCGCGCAACCTCGCCCGCAAGTTCGACCGCAGGGGTGAGCAGTTGGAGGACCTGACCCAGGTCGCCACCATCGGCCTGATCAAGTCAGTTGACCGGTTCGACGCGGAGAAGGGCAACTTCTACGCTTTCGCCATCCCCACCATCATGGGTGAGCTGCGGAGGCACTTCCGCGACACCGGATGGGCGGTGCGGGTGCCGCGGCAGCTCAAGGAGTTGCACGTCACCGTGGCCGCGGGGCGCAACGAGCTGAGTCAGACTCTGGGGCGGGCACCGAAGCCCAGTGAGCTGGCCGACCATCTCGGTCTGACCCGCGAGCAGGTGTACGAGGCACTGGTGGCCAGTGCGGGCAAGCAGGGCAGCTCGCTCGACGCCCGGTTGTCCGAGCCGTCCGGTGATCGTTTCGGCTACGAGGACGAGCGGCTGACCGAGGTCGACAACCGGCGAGCGCTCAGTCCACTGCTGGCGGAACTCCCCGAGCGCGAACAGAAGATCATCGTGCTGCGTTTCTTCCGAGGCATGAGTCAGGCGGATATCGCCAGACGGGTCGGTGTCTCGCAGATGCAGGTCTCTCGGCTGTTGGCCAAGACTCTGGAACGTCTGCGCGCCGGTTTGGGCGAGGACACCCTTGCGGGCTGAGCGGATCGGAGCGTACGACACGGCCTTGGGAGGGTCAGGCCGTGTCCCCCTCGGCTTCGACTACGAGACCCGCATGGATCGGCGTCGCTGCGCGATCAGTGAGCGACGCTCGCCCTCACCCATGGCTCCCCAGATGCCGTACGGCTCCTGCACCGCCAACGCGTGTTCGCGGCACTGCGCCAACACCGGGCACGCTCGGCAGATCGCCTTCGCGCGCTCCTCGCGAGCGTGCCTGGCCGGACCCCGTTCGGCGTCCGGGTGGAAGAACATCAGGCTGTCCTCGCCCCGGCAGGAGCCGGTGAGTTGCCAGCTCCACTCGTCGGACACCGGCTTCGGCAGGCGAGTGATCTCGGCCATGGGGGTTCCCTCCTCATCGTCCCGCCCTGATCTCTCGACGCTGATCTTCGCGGGTTCGACGGGGACGTACCCCGGGTGCGGAACGCCGAAACGGCCCGACGCGCGAGCTTGTGGGGAGACCCACGCCACCCCGCACAACTGTCCACCCATAACTACTGTTGCGCTCGATGAAGCACTGCTGAGGAAGGATCGATAGTGGAGATCAACAGCGAGGGCACCGACTCGGTCGTGATCTCGGTGGTCGGCGAGGTCGACCTGGCCACCGCGCCGCGACTGGAGCGGTCGCTCGACGAGGCACTGGGGCGATCCGGGGTCACCGAGGTGAAGGTCGATCTTTCCCAGGTCGAGTTCATGGACTCGGCCGGGCTCCGGGTGCTCGTCGCCGCCCTGCGCAAAGCCAAGGACAACGGTCAGAGCCTGATTCTGCACCGCCCGCACGACCGGGTGCGTCGGATCATCGAGATCACCGGCCTGTCGGACGTTTTCGGCCTGGCCGCGGCGGGCACGGAGAGTGGCTGATTCAGACTCCCTCTAACGGGGTATTCACCAGCCCGTGAGCAGGTATCGGCGGAGTCAACGGTGACCGGGCGTGGGCGGGCGGGTGGCCGCCCGACCAGTGTCCGGCGCGGGATTCGGCCACGGCGCGTACCTGGTGCGCGAGGGGCGGTGATCGACAGGATGGGCATCGACACTGCGGGCGATTCCTCCGGAGAGGTCGTCAACCGGCAGGTGATCACGAGACTGCCGCCGACCGGCCCGTCGGCGGGGCGCGCGCGGGACACCGCGTCGACCGCACTGCGGGCCTGGGCGGTACCCGAGGATCTGGTCTGCGACATCGTGCTCGCCGCCTCCGAACTGGTCACCAACGCCATCGAACACGCGCGAGGCGAGGTGCTCCTCGCCATCGAGCTGCTCGACGGCGAGATCGTGCTCCGGGTGCGCGACGAAACGCAAGCACCCCCGATGCCCGTGCCGCATGATCCGCTGTCCCCACGCAGTCGGGGGTTGGCCATCGTGCAGGCGGTGAGCAGTGCGTGGGGCCACCAGACCGTACAAGGCGGCAAGTGGGTGTGGGCCCGCTTTCCGCTACCCGCCGTCGGGAACGACGCGAACCCACATCTGGTTCAGCGCATCGCGTTACCGCCTCGCGACTAACGACTTTTGTCGTGGAGCCGCCCGTGTGCGGCCCTCGTCGAAGCTGCCGCGTGGCACGCTCCCCACCCTTGGGCCCGGCTGACGATCCGACCGGCTCTGACCAGGATGGCCGTCTCGGTGGTGTCGCTGACCTCCGGCACGCCCGCGGCCGCGGCGATCACTCCCGACTCGTCGACGACCACCTGTAGCCGTGGCCACGTGGCCACCGGAAACCCCTGACGCAGACAGGTCCGCAGTTCGGCGATGGCCAATCGGGCGAGGTCCGCCAACTCGGCCGGATCGGCAGTGACCAGAACCGCCGTGACTTCATCGGTGGTGGGGGCGGCACGCACCGCCTCTTCGACGGCTTGGAGCCGGTGCAGGCCAAGGATTACCACGATGCCGTCTCCGTGCAGTCGCGCCTGCGCGCGCCGGATCAGGTCGAACCCGGATGGCGGGGCCCATGGTTCATCGACCGGCCACGGTGGCGGGATGATTCCGGGGGTCGGCCATCGATCGCCCACATCGAGGTCCGCCAACTGTTCGCAGGCTTGGACGACGTTGAACGGCTCCACGAAACCGGGCGCCGCGGCGGCGAGCTGAGCCGCGCCGTGCAAGGTCGTGAGCACGGATTCGGCCACCCGCACCTGGCGTCCCGCCATGGGGCCGCGCAGTTGCTCGATGGCGAGCCCGAGCACTATCGCGTCGAGTTTCATCAATTGCGCGAACGGACGCCGGGTGTGCTCGTCGGCGAGGACTTCGGGTATCAAGTCCACGTTCAGCCGAGCCGAGCCGTGTCGCTGGTCGGTCGCCAGTGGGAGGCGGGCGAGCCAGGCGCGGGCGAGTGCGCCGAGCGCCTGCCGAGCCGTATGGCCCGGTTCGGGGTGCGGGATCTCGGGTGTCCGGTCGGTGGCGTCGGCCAGAACCGCGAAGTAGAGCGCTCGTTTGCCGGGGAAGTTCGAGTACACCGCGCCCCTGGTGAGTTCGGCGCGCTCGGCGATCACATCGATCTTGGCATCGCGGAATCCGCGGTCGGCGAACTCGGCCCTGGCGGCGGCCAGCACCCTGGCCCGGTTGTGCTCCCGCGTCTGCGCTCTGGTGAGCCTGACCATGATCCTCCGTGTCCCCGAGACCTAATTCGGATGCTGTCATCACGTATATGATGAGACCATCTGAGAGGTCCGTCCAGATGGGGAGAGCGTATGACCGACCCGCTGCAATGCTCGTTCTGCGGCAAGGACCAACGTCAGGTTCGCAGGCTCATCGCGGGTCCGGTCGGCGTCTGCATCTGTGACGAGTGCGTAGGGCTGTGCACCGAGATGGTCGCCGACGAAGACCTCGGTGTGGCCGTCGAGAGTTCGCCGCCCCTGCGGCCACGAGAGATCTATCAGCGTCTCGGCGAGTATGTCGTTGGGCAGGACCGGGCGAAGAAGACCTTGTCCGTCGCGGTCTACAACCACTACAAACGGGTGCGGCCAGCGACGGCGTCGGTCGGGCGGCACGCCACGGAGGAGGAGCCGATCGAACTCGGCAAGTCCAACATCCTGTTGATCGGACCAACCGGCTCCGGCAAGACCTACCTGGCCAAGACACTCGCCCGGATACTCGACGTGCCCTTCGCCATCGCGGACGCCACAGCGCTGACCGAGGCGGGCTATGTCGGCGAGGACGTCGAGAACATCCTGCTCAAGCTGATCCAGGCCGCCGACTACGACGTCAAACGGGCCGAGACCGGCATCATCTACCTCGACGAGATCGACAAGATCACTCGCAAGGGCGAGAACTCCTCGACCACCCGGGACGTCTCCGGCGAGGGCGTGCAGCAGGCGCTGCTCAAGATCCTGGAAGGCACCACCGCGAGCGTGCCACCCCAGGGTGGGCGCAAGCACCCCCAGCAGGAGTTCATCCAGATCGACACCGGCAACATCCTGTTCATCGTCGGCGGAGCCTTCGCCGGACTGGACGAGATCGTCGATCGACGGTCCCACCACAAGGGCATCGGATTCGGCTCCACCCCGCCGATGGCCGCGGTCACCGACGTGATGCCCGAGGACTTGCTCACCTTCGGGTTGATCCCCGAGTTCGTCGGCAGGCTCCCGGTCCTGTCGATCCTCGAACCACTCGACCGGGACGCGCTCGTGCGCATCCTCACCGAGCCGCGCAACGCGCTGATCAAGCAGTATCGCAAGCTCTTCCACCTCGACGGCGTGGAGTTGGAGTTCACCGACGACGCCATCGAGTCGATCGCCGAACAAGCGCTGCTACGCCGCACCGGCGCCCGCGCGACCCGCGCGATCCTGGAGGAAGTCCTGCTCAACGTGATGTACGAGGTACCGAGCCGCGACGACGTCGCCAAGGTCGTCGTCACCAGGGAGACCGTGCTCGACAACGTCAACCCCACACTGGTGCCCCGAGAACGGCCGGTCCGCGAACGCCGAGAGAAGTCCGCCTGATCCTCAGGTCTGGGGGCCGTGCCAGTCCAGACAGACGATGACCGCGTCGTCGTCGAGGTCCGCGTGCTCCCGGAACACCGCGAGGTCGGACAGGATCGCCTGAATGACCTGGGCAGGCATGAGTTTCCGGGTCGTCCGCGCGAGGCGGGGCAAGGCGACCTCGGAGTAGCGTCGATCGCCGTGGGTGGCGTCATAGACGCCGTCGCTCACGACGAGCAGACGATCGCCCGGCCGCAACATCTCGTGCTGCACCCGGAAACTCGTCTCCTCCAGCGACCCGAGCGGCACCTGGATCTCCAGTTCGATGCGCTGGCAGTCACCGTCCGGGTCGATCCGCCACACCTGTGGCGAACCGGCGTCGACCAACTGGAGGCCCCCGGTCGCCAGATCCAGGCTGACCAGCAGCGCCGCCACGTACTGCTCGCCGCCGAACTGGCTCCAGACGGCTTGATCGGCCAATGCCGCCGACTCGGCGATGCCATGGCCGGAGCGTCGAGCGTTGCGCATCGCGCTGATGACGATGCTGGTGAGCAGGGCGGCTTCGAGACCCTCGCCCATGCCGTTGGTGACACCGAGGGTGAGTCTGCCGGGGTCGAGACTCCAGTCGAAGTTGTCGCCGCGCACCGAATAGGCGGGGGCCAGTTGCCCCGCGAGGGTGAACTCCGGGCAGGTCAGGCCTCGGCCGGGCAGCAGTTCCCACTGCATCTCGGCGGCCACGGTCATCCTGTGGTCTCGTCGGGCCACCACGAGCTGGTCGGTCCCGAGGTCGGCCACCTGCAACGCGTCGGCCATGGCGTTGGCGACCTCGGCCAACTCGGCGAGTCGGTCGTCGTCCGGGACACCGTCGACCTCGCCGCTCAACACCCCCTGACAATTGCCTCGGCAGCACAGGGGCAGGTGCACGGTACTGACCGGGCCGTCCTCGATGACGGTCTTCTGCTCCCGATAGGCGGCACCGGGCAGTGTTCCGGCGATGGCCACGACGTCCCGGTCCTCCCCGAGCCCGACCAGGTTCGCCGCCGGATAGTCGACAAGGCGCACTCGGGCGTTCCGCAGATCGACGCAGGTGGACAGCGTCTCAGGCAGGGCCGTGGCGAACGAATACAGCGGTAGCGACCGCAGTGCGTCCTCCAGGGCCCGTAGTCTCCGCGCTCTGGGCATGGGGCTCCTCCGAGACCTCTGACGGGTCGGACCATGCTGTACCGAGCCGTGACCTGTGCGAGAGTTGCAGTATGGCTGTGGCGTTGGGACCCGGAATACCGGGTCCGGATGAAGCCGCGGCGACCGAAGTCGCCGCGCAGGCACTGGGTTTCGTCCTGAGTAGGGCGAACATGACCGTCTCCCCGAAGATACCCGCCACCCAGTTGCGCGCCTTGCACATCATCGAGGCGAGCGAGCCGATCAACCTCACCCGGTTGACCGAGAAGCTGGGCACGATCCCGTCGTCGGCCAGCCGGTTGTGCGACCGCCTGCAGTCGGCGGGCCTGCTCGACCGCAGGGCCGCGACCATGGACCGCCGCGAGGTCGAACTCTTCCTGACCGGTGACGGCAAGCGCCTGCTCGAACGCTTACGGGCCGCCAGGCAGGCCGACTTGGCCCATGTCCTCGCCGACATGACCACGCAGGGCCGTGCCGCACTGCTGCGCGGCCTGCGCGAGTTCGCCGTCGCGGCGGAACGACAGGGCGAGGGTCGACAAGAACACACCGCCTGACCGATCCCTCACCGCCTGGCGGCGATCCCAGCCAGCAGTTCCTCCGAGGTACGGGTGTTGATGACCCGATCCGGTCCGATCCCGCACTCCTGCGCGCGTTCGCAGCCGTAGGGCTGCCAGTCCAGTTGCCCTGGAGCGTGGGCGTCACTGTCGATGGCGAAGGCGCAGCCCAACTCGACCGCGCGCCGCAGCAGCGCGCGTGGCGGGTCGAGGCGTTCCGGCCGCGAGTTGATCTCCACGGCGACGCCGTACTCGGCGCAGGCCGCGAACACGGCGTCCGCGTCGAAAGTCGACTCCGGCCTGCCCTTGCCTGTCACCAACCTGCCGGTGCAGTGGCCGAGCACGTCCACGTGCGGGTTCGCCACCGCGGTCAACATCCGCTCGGTCATCTCCGCCGACGGCATCCGCAACGACGAGTGCGCGCTGGCCACCACGACATCCAGGGTCGAGAGCAGGTCCTCGGTCTGGTCCAGGGCACCGTCGGTGAGGATGTCGACCTCGATGCCGGTGAGGATCAGGAACGGCGCCAGCTCCACGTTCAGCTCCGCCACCACCGCGAGCTGTTCGCGCAGCCGGTCGGCGCTGAGCCCGTTGGCGACGCGCAGCCTGGGGGAGTGGTCGGTCAGCGCGATCCACTCGTGGCCGATGTCGATCGCGGCCCGGGCCATCTCCTCGATCGGACTGCCGCCGTCGGACCAGTCGGAGTGGGTGTGGCAATCGCCGCGCAGGGCCGCCCGAAGTTCGGCGCCACCGGCCACGGGTTTCGTGCCCGCCTCGGTCAGCCGCCTCAGATACTCGGGTTCACCGCCCGCCACCGACTCGGCGATGACGGTCGCGGTCGTGTCGCCGATCCCGGGCAGCGCGGTCAACGTGCCCGCCTTCGTCCGCTCGGCGATCTCCGATGTCGGCAGGTTCGCGACAATCGAGGCGGCACGCCGGAACGCCCGCACCTTCTGGGTGTGCTCCCCGGCTCGTTCGAGCAACAGCGCGATCCGCTTGAGCGCCGCGACCGGGTCCATGGGGCCAGCGAACCATGTCGGGCGCGTCGCCGCCGCTGGGATTAGCGTTTCCCCATGGACATCCCCGTGACCCAACCCGTCGACCCTGTGGCGTTGACCGACCTGCTCGACGGCCGGTGGGCACCCGTGCGTCGCGAAGCGCGGGCCAGGATGACCGAGCGGCCGGGACCCGCCATCTACGACTTCACCACCGAGCAGCACCGCGCCCAGGTGCTCGACGACATCCGCGCGCTCGCCGCCGCGGGCTATCCGCGTCTCGGGTTCCCCAAGAGCCACGGCGGCGACGGCGACCTCGGCGGGTCGCTCACCGCGTTCGAGATGCTCGGCTTCGGCGACCTGTCGGTGATGGTCAAGGCGGGCGTGCAGTGGGGTCTGTTCGGCGGCGCGGTCGAGGCGCTGGGCACCGAACGCCACCACGACCGCCACCTGCGCGCGATCATGGACGTCGACCTGCCCGGCTGCTTCGCGATGACCGAGACCGGCCACGGCTCCGACGTCCAGCACCTGCGCACGACCGCGACCTATGACCAGGCCACCGACGAATTCGTCGTGCACACCCCCGACGACGGCGCCCGCAAGGAGTACATCGGCAACGCCGCCCGCGACGGCCGCATGGCGTGCGTCTTCGCCCAGCTCGTCACGGCCGAGGGTGGCCACGGTGTGCACGCACTGCTGGTACCGATCCGGGACGACGCGGGCGCGACGATGCCAGGGGTCCGCATCGAGGACTGCGGACGCAAGGCGGGACTCAACGGCGTCGACAACGGCAGGCTGTGGTTCGACCAGGTCCGCGTTCCTCGGGACGCCCTGCTCAACCGCTACGGCGACGTCGACGAGAACGGCCGGTACAGCTCACCGATCGAGGGCGACTCGAAGCGGTTCTTCACCATGCTCGGCACGCTGATCCGCGGCCGCATCAGCGTGGCGGGAGCGGCGGGCAGCGCCACCAAGTCCGCGCTGACCATCGCGGTGCGCTACGGCCTGGTCCGGCGGCAGTTCGAGCACCCCCGCACCGGCGACGAAGTCGTGCTCCTGGACTACCTCGCTCACCAGCGCAAGCTGCTCCCCGCCCTGGCCACCTCCTATGCGCTGCACTTCGCCCAGGAGGAACTCGTCACCACGCTGCACGAACTGGAGGCGAGCGACGAGCGGCGCCAACGCGAACTGGAATCGCGCGCGGCCGGGCTCAAGGCCATGGCCACCTGGCACGCGACCCACACCGTGCAGACCTGCCGCGAGGCCTGCGGCGGTGCGGGCTACCTCGCCGAGAACCGGCTGCCCCAGATCAAGTCGGACACGGACGTGTTCACCACCTTCGAGGGCGACAACACCGTCCTGTATCAACTCGTGGCGAAGGGCCTGCTCACCGGCTACCAACAGCACCTGCACGAACTCGGCACCACGGGGATGGCACGGTTCATCACCGACCAGGTCGTCGAGACCGTCATCGAGCGCACGGCCGCCCGCTCGCTGATCGAACGCCTCGTCAACGCTGTCACCCCACAGGACGAGGAAACCGACCTGCTCGACCGGGGTTGGCAGCTCAAGATGTTCGAGGACCGGGAGAAGCATGTCCTGAACACCCTGGCCCGCCGCCTGCGCCGCGCGAGCGAAACCGACGCCGACGCGTTCGAGGTCTTCAACCGAGCCCAGGACCACGTACTGCGCGCCGCCCGCGTCCACGTCGACCGGATCGTGCTCGAAGCGTTCGTCGCCGCGATCGACAGATGCGTTGACCTGCGGGCCACCGCCCTGCTGAACCGACTATGTGATCTTCACGTCCTGGGCAACATCGAAGCCGACCTTGACTGGTTTCTCGGGCACGGCAGGTTGACCACCGCCCGGGCGAAGGCGGTGACCGGGGCGGTGAACGACCTCTGCGCGCACCTGCGACCGCACGCCGAGACCCTGATCGCCGCGTTCGCGATCCCGGACGTGCTGGTCAGCGCCCCGATCGCGCTGGGTGCGGAACGTGACCGCCAGGAAGCGCAGCGAACACACCGGCCCGCCCCACTACCCCGGAAGGAGGACAACCGGTAAAGCGTCCGCACCGTGATCGAGGATCGGGTAGTCGCCGGGGAGAACGCCCCGTATCCTGGAGGAGACACCCCCAGTGCGGGGTGCCCGCCGGGTCCGGCGGCAACCGTGATCGCCCGGCGCCCGCGACCGCTGTGCCGGAGGAGGAACGTATGCCACTCTCCGAGCACGAGCAGCGACTGCTCGACCAGATCGAGCGCGCGCTCTACGCCGAAGATCCCAAGTTCGCCTCGACCGTACGAGGTGCTCGCCTACGCAAGCCGTCGAAGCGGCGCAGGCTGCAGGGCATCGCCCTGTTCGTTTTGGGTGTCGCGCTGCTCGTCCTGGGGGTGATGCTGCCGTTCAAACCGGCGGGCATCCCCGTAGTCAGCCTGCTCGGCTTCCTGGTGATGTTCGTCGGGGCACTCCTGACGCTCACCGCCATGCGTCAAGGCGACGCGTCCGCCGAAACCGGTGAAGACGAACCACCAGGTACCAGGAGCACATCCGGTGCCCGCCGAAACTCCTTCTCGCAACGCATGGAGGAGCGCTTCCGCAGACGCTTCGACGAAGAGCGGTAGCCCTACAGCGCGCAGGCCGAGCCACAAGTGGGCTGGCCAGGACATGACTGAGCGCCGG
>JALZNB010000205.1 GCA_030857905.1 Actinomycetota bacterium | reverse complement strand
CCGACCCCTGTGCGCGCCAGGGTGGCGACTCTGTCGCCGGAAGCGCACCTGGCGATCCTGTCTGATCGACTCTCCACGACCGGGCGGTCAGGCAACCCCGCCATTACTTCGATGTGTGTGTCGACTGTGATGCGGGTACCTCGACCGTGTGAAGGAAGCGGGAGAACGCCGGGAGCCGATCGTCAAGACGCTCTCGCAGGCGCGGTCGAGGAGAGTGGGCATGGACCGGATAGCCGGAGGCCCACGGGAGAGCGGGACACTCGGTGAGATCGTCGAACTTCGGGTCGGAGCCACCCTGACCCAGCTCCCCCTGGTGCGCTCGTTCGCCGGAACCATCGCGATGCGCGAGGATTACGACGTGGATGCCATCGCCGACCTCAAGCTGGCGGTCGATGAGGCCTGCTCGATACTGGTCAAGCGTGCGCTGCCGTGGAGCACGCTGTCCTGTCGGTTCACCGTCGGCGGCAGCGGGATCAGGTTCTCGTGCTCGGTTCCGGTACTCGACACGACGCCCATCAACCAGCGCTCGCTCGGCTGGGAGATGCTGATGGCCTTGGTCGAGTCGGTGTCGACCACGGTGACCCCGGACGGCCACACCGAACACAGCGCGGAAGACGGACTGGCCGAACTGGTCATCGACCTGCTCATACCGACGAAGGGGCGGGAGTGACACAGCCTCGGCTGTCGAGTTCCGCACGGCGCAACACGTCCGCGGGCTATGACCACCTGTCGCCGTTGTTCGAGAAGATGGCCGCGGCCGCCGAGGACTCCCCCGAACACGCCGAGTTGCGCGACCAGCTCGTCACCGGCTATCTGCCGGTCGCCCAGCACATCGCGCAGCGGTTCAGCAACCGAGGTGAGCCGCACGACGACCTGCTCCAGGTGGCGACCGTCGGGCTCATCAACGCCGTCGACCGGTTCGACCCCGAGCGCGGCACCGATTTCCTGTCCTTCGCCATCCCGACGGTGATGGGCGAGGTGCGCAGGCACTTCCGGGACACCAGTTGGGCGGTGCGGGTGCCGCGCAGGCTCAAGGAACTGCACCTGGCGGTGAGCGCGGCGACCGGTGCGATCTCCCAGACCCTCGGCCGCGCCCCGACACCGAGTGAGCTCGCCCGCCACCTCGACCTGACGATCGAGGAGATCTACGAGGCGCTGGAGGCCAGCAGCGTCTACCGGTCGCAGTCACTCGACGAGATCCTCGGACCGGATGAGGACTCCGGCCCGGTCGGCGACCGGATCGGGGTGGAGGACAAGGCGCTGGAGGGCGTGGAATATCACGAGACGTTGCAACCGTTGGTGCAGCGCCTGCCCGATCGCGAGCGGCGCATCCTGCTGCTGCGGTTCTACGGCAACCTGACCCAGACCCAGATCGCCGAGCAGATCGGGATCTCGCAGATGCACGTCTCCCGGCTGCTGGCCAAGACCTTGCGTCAACTGCGGGACGGGATCACCGAGGAATGAGGTCGGGATCGGCCCCCCGGATCGTGGTGAGATCGCCGACCGGACTGGGGGTTGTCCGGTCGGCGGCCGTGTCGCGGGCGCACCGGGTGACGACGTGCTTCCAGCGGATCTTGGGGGATTCACCACCGGGAAACGTCTTCCGGCCTGATTCAGGCGGCGACATCCGAATAACGTGCCAGTGCCCGCCCGCGTTCCCGAACCGAGGTGGGCCTGGTCACGGTCCGCACCTGCCACGCCGCACGGGCAGTCCATTAAGGACGACTGTGAATCGCCAGCGCCTCGGCCACCGACGGCCGCAAGTCCAACACCCGCACCATCCCGCTGATCTGCAGCACCCGCTCGACCACCGACGATCCGGTCACGATACGTAGCGGAACGTCGCGCTCGGCGGTGCGTTCGGCGACTCCGACCAACTCGGCCACCCCCGCCGAGCCGAAGAACGTGACAGCGCCGAGGTCGACGACGATTACGGTCGTCTCCGGCCCGAGCGCCGTGCGGAAACCCTCGGCCAGCCGGGGAGCCGTGAGCAGGTCGATTTCCCCGCTCGGGGTCACCACGACGGCTCCTCCGGGATGCGTGGTGACAACCACGTCGAACCCGGACACAGCGCTGGTCTGGTCGGACATGCCCCCATCTTCGCAGCTATTGGCGATAAGGACCATCGCGCGCCCTCCACGCGACAGCCGATCGAGATCGCGGCGGGCCGCGACCTGCCGGTAGTTCACTCTGACGGTAGGTTCGGGCCATGATCGGACTGCCAGACGGGATCACCGCGTGTCTGTTCGACCTCGACGGCGTGCTCACCAGCACGGCGGCACTGCACGAGATCGCGTGGCGACGCACCTTCGACGAGTTTCTCGCGACCCGGCCTGACGGCGACCGGTCGCCGTTCACCCAGCGGGATTACACCTCCTACGTCGACGGCCGCCCCCGCGCCGACGGTGTGCGCACTTTCCTCGACGCGCGCGGGGTTCACCTGCCGGAAGGCGCCGCCGACGATCCACCCGGCGCGGCGACGGTGAACGGCGTCGGGAATAAGAAGAACGAACTGCTGCTGGAGATCATCGATGAGCGTGGCGTCGAGGCGTATCCCGGTTCGGTCGCCTACATCAGAGCCGCCAAGCGGGCGGGCCTGGCCATCGGCGTGGTGACGTCGTCGGCCAACGGCGAACACGTCCTCGACGCGGCCGACCTCACCCAGTACGTCCAGGCGCGAGTGGACGGTGTGGTCATCACCCGCGACCACCTGCGGGGAAAGCCCGCACCCGACTCGTTTCTGGCGGGGGCGAAGGCGCTGGGTGTCGCGCCATCGGCGGCGGCGGTGTTCGAGGACGCGCTGTCCGGGGTCGAGGCGGGCCGGGCGGGCGAGTTCGGCTACGTCGTCGGCGTCGATCGGGCCGACCAAGCCGACGCTCTACGCGAACGTGGTGCCGACATCGTCGTCGACGACCTCGCCGACCTGTTGGACGGGAAACCATGAGCACACCGGGATTCCAGACCGCGCCATGGCACCTGCGGTGGGACGGTCTCGCGGTCGATCAGCTACACCGGACCGAGTCCACCTTCGCCCTGGCCAACGGCCATCTCGGCCTGCGCGGATCACTGGACGAGGGCGAGCCCGTCGGGTTGCCCGGCACCTACCTCAACGGGTTCTACGAGGAGCACGACCTGCCCTACGCGGAAGCGGGCTACGGCTACCCGGAAGCGGGACAGACGGTCGTCAACGTCACCGACGGCAAGGTGATCCGCCTTCTCGTCGACGATGAGCCCCTCGACATGCGCTACGGCAAAGCCCACTCGCATCGACGGACGCTGGATTTCCGCACCGGTGTGCTGACCAGGGAAACCGACTGGGAGTCGCCGAGCGGGCGGCGGGTGCGGGTGCGGACGCAGCGGATGGTGTCGTTCACCCAGCGCTCGATCGCCGCGATCCGGTACGAGGTCACCCCGCTGGACCGCACCCAGCAGCTCGTGGTGCAGTCCGACCTGCTGGCCAACGAGCCGATCGAGTCCGCCACCCGTGATCCCCGGGTGGCCGCCGCGCTCAAGTCACCGCTGGTGTCGGAGTTCTTCTCCGCCCGGGACCGACACGCGGTCCTCATCCACGCGACCAGGGAGTCCGGCCTGCGGATGGCCGCGGGCATGGACCACGAGATCGAGGCGCCGGACGGCCTGCGCAGCCAGATCACGGCCGAGGACGATCTGGCGCGGCTGACGGTGGCCGTGGATGTCGCGGTCGGCGAATCCCTGGTGGTGACCAAGTATCTCGGCTACGGCTGGTCCGGGACGCGCTCGGCGCCCGCGTTGCGCGCGCAGGTGAGTGCCGCGCTGGCGGGCGCCCGACAAACCGAGTGGGATGGCCTGCTCGCCGAGCAGAAGGCGTTCCTCGACGACTTCTGGGAGGTCGCCGACATCGAGATCGACGGGGACGACGGCCTCCAACAAGCTGTCCGGCTGGCGTTGTTCCACGTCCTGCAGGCGGGGGCGCGCGGGGAATCCAGGGCGATCCCCGGCAAGGGGCTCACCGGCCCCGGGTACGACGGGCACGCGTTCTGGGACTCGGAGACGTTCGTCCTGCCCGTGCTGACCTACACGATGCCCACCGCCGCCCGGGACGCGTTGCGGTGGCGGCACAGCACGCTCCCCCAGGCCAAGGAGCGGGCGCAGGTGTTGGGCAAGCGGGGCGCGGCGTTTCCGTGGCGCTCGATCAACGGCGCCGAGTGCTCGGCGTACTGGCCTGCGGGCACGGCGGCGTTCCATGTCTCGGCCGACATCGCCGACGCCACCGCCCGCTACATCGCCGCGACCGGGGACGTCGAGTTCGACCGGACCGAGGGCACCGAGGTCCTGGTCGAGACGGCCCGGCTGTGGGCCTCCCTCGGCCACCACGACCCGCACGACGGCTACCGCATCGACGGGGTCACCGGGCCGGACGAGTACACCGCGGTCGCCGACAACAACGTCTACACGAACCTGATGGCGCAGAAGAACTTCCTGGAGGCGGCGGGGGCGTGCGAGCGCAACCCAGAGGTCGCCGGGCGACTCGATGTCACCGACGACGAGATCGAGACGTGGCGCACGGCGGCGGCGCGGATGTGCGTGCCCTACGACGACATGCTCGGCGTGCACCCGCAGTCGGAGAACTTCACCTCGCACGCGGAGTGGGACTTCGAGGCCACCCCGAACGAGCACTACCCGCTGCTGCTGCACTACCCGTACTTCGACCTGTACCGCAGGCAGGTCGTCAAGCAGGCCGACCTGGTACTGGCGCTGCACCTGCGCGGCGACGCGTTCACCCTCGACCAGAAGGCACGTGACTTCGCCTACTACGAGCCGCGCACCGTGCGCGACTCGTCGCTGTCGGCAGGCACGCAGGCGGTCATCGCCGCCGAGTGCGGGCACCTCTCGCTCGCCTACGACTACCTCGTCGAAGCCGCGTTGACCGATCTCAACGACCTGCACGACAACGTGCGCCACGGTCTGCACATGGCGTCGCTGGCCGGTGCATGGCAGGCGGTCGTCGCGGGGTTGGGCGGGATGCGCGACCACGGCGGAAAGCTCACCTTCGCCCCCCGGCTGCCGCCCGAGCTGGACCGGATCGCCTTCCGGATGACGTTTCGGGGCAGCCGGTTCCAGGTCGAGATCCAGCGCGAGACGGCCCACTACCGGCTCATCTCCGGTGATCCCCTCGCCGTGTCCCACCACGGCGAGGCGTTGACGATCGCGGCGGCGGATCCGGTCAGCCTGCCCATTCCCCCGGCGCCCCGATATCCGACTCCGAAACCGCCCGCGGGCCGGGAACCCCGACGGTTCCCGAAGAAGGCTCCCGCCCCGGAGTCACACTGAGCGCAACAGGCGCACGACCGCACGTTCGAGGGTGCCCCTGATGTCGAGTTGGTCGCGGTCGTGATCGCCGATCCGACGCAGGGTCGCCTCGATCGTGTGGCCGTCACGGAACAACTCGGGCACCCGGGGGTCCACATAGGACCGGCGGGCGACCGCCGGGGTGTTGCCGAGCTGCTCGGCGACGGCACGCATCACCTCGGCCTCGGCCCGCTTCGTCGCCGTCGTCGAGCCGGGGCGCTCGCGGGCGGCGAACTCGACCGCCGCCAGCACGGTCGCGGTCCACGTGCGCATGTCCTTCACCGTGAACCTTTCGCCCGCGAACCCCTTGAACCGCTCCCGCACCTCGTCCGCCTTGAGTTCGTGCAGCCGTTTGCCGACGCGGTAGACGAAGAGCCGGTCGTCGTCGGCACGACCACGACGCAAGGCGGTGACCAGGGCCGCCAACTCCGGGTCACGAATGGCGGCCACCCGTTCGATCCCGCTCTTCGCCGGGAATCTGAACCGCAGTTCACCACTGCGCAGTCGGACATGTTCGCACAACAACGTTGCCACACCACGTGAATCGTGTTCCTCGGCGTATTCCTCGCCGCCGGTGCGAAAGACGCCCCGGTCGAGGATGCGCAGCGCTCCGGCGACCACCCGGTCCCGGCCGAGACCGGTCGCGGTGAGATCGGTCTGGATGCGATCGCGGATCCCGGGCAGGCGCCGGGCGAGTTCCAGCACCCGGTCGTGCTTCTCCCCGTCCCGGTCGCGGCGCCATTGCTCGTGGTAGATGTACTGTTTGCGGCCCGCCTCATCGAACCCGACGGCCTGGATGTGTCCATTGGGGAACGGACAGATCCACACTCGCTGCCACGCGGGCGGAATCACCAGGGCACGAAGCCGGTCGAGGTGGTCGCGCGCGGTCAGCCGCTCACCATGCTCGTCGAGGTAGGCGAAGCCGCGGCCACGCCGCACCCGGCTGAAGCCCGGACCGTCACACACGCTGCGCCGAAGCCGCATCGCCCTACACTACCGCCGAGTTTACCCGCGCGCCGCAAAGGGAACTTTCCGGGCGGATACGACGACAGAAGGGCCACTATGGACCCGCAGGGCGAGACCGAGGAAGACCGGTTACGGCGCAATCTCAACGAACTGTTGCAAGAACTACGGGTCGCCCAGGCAGGTGTGCAGATCCTCTTCGGATTCTTGCTGGCCGTCACCTTCACCGAGTCCTATTTGCGGGGAACCGGTTTTCAACAAACCGTGCACTTGATCACCGTGCTGTTCTCGGTGTCCGCCATCGCGCTGCTGACCGCACCGGCCGCGTGGCACCGGATGCTGTTCAGGCACGGGCAACGGCAGCGCATCCTGCGGATCAGCAACACCTTCGCGTTGGCCGGCATGGCCTGTCTCGCGGCCGCGATGACCGGGACAGTGCTCCTTCTCACCGACGTGATCGTCGGCAACTGGATGGCCAGCGTGTTCGCCGCCCTGGTCGCGCTCGGGTTCGGTGTGCTGTGGTTCGCCCTGCCTTTGCGCTACCGCCGCGACTGAGCACGGCGTTCTTTTCTCGTGGCCCCGGCTCTTTCCTCACGGCTCCGCGATGCGCCCACGCCGTGAACGGTCGGCAACATTGGTGGTGCTGGCGGATTGTCAGTCACGTCCGCGTACCTACGACTAATCGTTTACGGCGTTCAGGGGCGTCGATTGAGATGGTCGCGGGCGGCGACGAGTGCGGCACTCGCGGAGACGTCGTCTCCCAGGTGAAGGTGCGCCCTGGCGAGCCCGACGGCCTCGGCGGCGGGGAGCACCAGGCAGGTGTCCCCCATCGCCGCTGTCCTGGCCAACGCGCCGAGCAGAGTGTCGGCGAGACCGGCCCGCTCGGCGGGCGTCAGTGGGGCGATGAGCACCGCGAGCGCGGCCTCCACCGCGCGACGCAGGTCGAGGCCGGGCGACGGCGAACCGAGAACGGGCGGAGCGTCGAGTTGACGTGTCATGTCGTTTCTCCCCGATCGGGCTGGTGGTGTCGAGATTGCGCCTTGTCGAGCGCCGACAACCAATCCGAGCGACCTGGTCCACCCGACCGAGTGACAGGAAGCGGGCCGCGAGATCGTGGCGGGCATGGAATCCCATAGGTACGAGGAAGTCCACCCAGGACAGCTTGATCCGCCTGCCGACATGGTCCCGATCGACATCGGCGTACCGGAAGCGGGCTCCCGCGAGTCAGGACACCCGCGGAGCGGGAACCGCCGAATCGTGCGGCAGCAGGTGCAGCGAAGCCACCAACGCGGCTTCCGCGGCCACCCAATCGTGTGAGTTCAACGCCACCACCGCCGCGCGCACCCGCGCCACCGCGTCCATCACCTGACACGTCTCGCCACAGGCCGCGGTCCACGCCAGCCCAGCGACGAGTTCGGCGTCCGCACTCGGCTGGGCCAAGTTCTCCAGCACCTTCTCGACCGCGGCGCGCAACCGCGCACCCGGCCGCGGTGGCGCCGCCACCGGCCGTCTCGCTTGGTCAGTACGAGGAACAGACTGGGCGATGAGCATGGCACCCTCTATTCTCGGCAGTCGGCGATCCGAGTGCCTTGGTGTTAGCCTCACCGGCCGTCCACCAAACATTGCCCTCAGTGCATATAAGCGCAGCGTTACTAGAACATATGTTCACATCCGGCGTACCGTCCGACCATGCCCGTCCCGTTCCAACCCTCACTCCTGGACGACGTCCCTGGTCTGGGGCCACTCACCCGCGCACGCCGGACACCGCTGGCCCACGGCGCCTGGATCGACCACCTTCCCGGCTGGCTCACCGGCGCCGACGCACTGTTCACCCACTTGGCGGCCACGGTCCCGTGGCGCGCCGAACGTCGCGAGATGTACGACAGCCTCGTGGATGTCCCTCGTCTCCTGAGCTTCTACGACGAGAACGACAAGCTCCCCGACCCCCTCTTGGCGGCCGCCCGCTCGGCGTTGAACACCCACTACCAAGCGGCCTTCACCACCGCGGGCCTCTGCTTCTACCGCAACGGACGCGACAGCGTCACCTGGCACGGCGACCGCACCGGCCGGGGCGGGCACGAGGACACCCTGGTGGCGATCATCTCCGTCGGCGCGCCCCGAGCCCTGCTCCTACGCCCCAGAAACGGCCACGCCGGCCCACTGCGCCACCACCTCGGCCACGGCGACCTCCTGGTGATGGGCGGCTCATGCCAACGCACCTGGGACCACTCCGTGCCGAAAACCGCCAGACCGGTCGGCCCACGAATCAGCATCCAGTTCCGCCCCTGGGGCATCCGCTAAACCGGTCAGCGCCCAGTTCCAGCCCCCTGAGCATCCAGTGCGCCGGAGCGACCGCCCCACCCACGTCCGCCCCTCGACAACGCCACTCGACGCCGCTATCTTGATTACAGATATCACCTAGCCCTTACCCAGGAGCCACAATGGACGCAGGCGACGTAGGCCGTCTTCTCTTCGGCAGGCCGAGCCGCCTGCGGCTCGCGCTGTGGATCGACCAGCACGCGGGCCCGCGCTTCTTCCAGTCCGAGCCACCCAAGACCGTCATCGCCCAGTCCGCGACCGGCGCCGAACTCACCAGGCTGGTCGACCTCGGCATGCTCGTCGAACACCGCGAACCCGCGAACCGCCGCGTCTACTACGAGCGAACGCGCAGTCCACTGTGGGCGATCATCACCGCGGCCTCCAAGGTCGTCGATCCCGTCGACAAGTAGGTCCGGTGCCGCCCACGCGACGCCAGCATGAGCGTGTGGCGGCACCCACCGTCCCAAGAGGACGCCCCGGTGATCTCAGTGGCCCCACACATCCTGGCCAATCGCACGTTTCAGCCCGAACGCATTGAACGTACCCGGGGACAGTCACACCACACATCGCCAGTAAAGCCAGGCGCACGTTCCAACCCGAGCGCATGGAACGATTCCGGGTCAGTCACACTACACATCGCCCGTGAGGCCAGTCGCGCGTTGCAGCCCAGACACACGGGACAACCTCGGTCCCCATGCCACTCTCCCACAGCATGTCGCTGGTCTTCAGCACCTCGCCAGTCTTCGGCTTGCCACTCGCGCCGACCCCCTTGACCGTCCCCATCACCCCCTCCCCATCACATGCCGATCGTCGCCTGTACACGTGGCAATGACCGACCGCGAGACCGAGCGCACCACTGTCCGCGCAGCTCAGCGACCATCCACATCGGATCAGGACTTTCGGCCTGGGACAGGCCACCACCGCCACACGTACCCTTCTCTCCTGATGCCACCACACTGCTGGAGGGCCGATGGGGTGCCGACCTGACAGCCATTCGGCGAGGCGGTGACCACGATCATCGACTCGACTGGACCAGGCGACCACACCACGCCCACGACCCCTGCCGACCATCCCGACTTCGAGCGTCTGCTCTTCGCCCTCTGCGGCCAGGCCATCGGCGACGTGCATCTCGACCTCGCCGAATCGGCCGCGATCGAAGTGGCCGGTGTCGTCATTCTCTTGCGCGGCGCGGCAACCCTGCCCACGCCCCATCATCTCGTCCTGCACAACCCGCCGTCATCACTCAACCGGGTGCTTGCCCAACTCGGCATCGATCCCGAGGCCGCACACCTGCGGTTGGCCTAAAAGCGGTGGTTCATAACATCCATCGAGGCTGGCGGGTCTGACGCGATGCGCAAGAGTGGACATTCGTACTGAACTTGCTCAGCGCAGTCGGGCAGGTCCCGTTCAGGTCGAATGCGCTGACCGTCAGTGGTCACCGCGGCAAGAGGCCCCGTTCCTGCGTGAAGGAACGGGGCCTTGGTATGTGCCGAGCGGCCAACCCGCGCCGCTACTCCCGCCAGAGCTCGATTCGAATGGAGCAGGTTCGGTTCTTGAAGTCGCCAATGTCCTCGGTGCTCTCATAGAAGGTCGCGTTGGCGCCTCGGCAACCGTCCTCGGCGTAGAGGGTCACGGAATGAATGTAGCCGGGCACCTTTCCACTGTGCGAGAACCGCAGCGAACTGATGGTGTTGAGGCCTACCCCGTCCTTGAGGTCGGCGGCGTTGTACACCGCCCTGTCGATGGGCAGCGCCTGCTGGCCACCCTGGTATTTGGTCGCGATGAACACATCGAGAGTGCGCGGCTTCGACGCCTCCTGCAAGGCGGCGAGGTGTTCGGGAGAGATGTTGCGGAAGAGTGTCTCGGACACGACCTCGACTGGAAGATCCTGGCGAGGGGAATCGGGCATGACGGTGGACTCCTCTTCATTGGGCTGATAGGGCGACGACCACTGACCATGGTCAATCGTGCCACCTCACAGAATGACTGGCCAAGGGGACCAATGGCCACGCAAGCAAGAATCGCCCACATTGTCGAGGTTCCGGGTGGCCGCGTTGACAGGCGCCGGCCAGCGGGCCAAGTGGGATATCAGAGTTCAAGGTCCAGAATGGCTCGCACCTGTGCGTCGGTCACCTGACTGAAGTCCTCATACCATTGTCCCACCGCGACAAAGCGCTCTGGCGTGTCCACAGACCACGTCGTCGGCTAACCGGGTCAACCAACCCAGCACAGCCGTGGGC
>JALZNB010000187.1 GCA_030857905.1 Actinomycetota bacterium | reverse complement strand
GTTCCGGCCAGGTCGTCCAGCCGCGCCTCCAGGCTCTCCAGACGCTGATCGACCTCGCTCGTGGTCGCGCCCTTCTCCACCAGCCGCAGCCGCAGGTCGCTCACCTCGGATCGGACCCCGCCGATGCCCGCGTACAACCGCTGGTTGATCCCGGACATCATGTTCTGGTCCGCCCGGCGCAACTGGTCGACCTCGTGGCGCGACTCCTCGGCGCGGACACCGGCCTCATGGGCGAGCCTGCTGATCTCCGCCTGCTGCCCGGCGACGACCTCACTCAGCGCGGCGACGGCATCGCGTGCCGCGAGATTGGTCTCGACCTGCCACCGCAGGTGCCGACGCCACTGGAACCGCAGCGACAGGCGCCCGAGAATATCGCTTCGCCGCAGCGGAAGATGCAGCTCTCGATGTTGTTCAAGCCGTGCGATGGCATCGGCGAGACGCGCTTGCGACATGTACCGTCCCACGTTGAGAGCGGGAACTCCCCACTGTTCTCCGCGAGTGTAGGACGTGCCGCACGAGGTGTATTCGCCAGGTAAGTGCGGTGCGCCGAAAGATTGATGGCACAGCGCTTTCGGTGAACTACCGCGGGCGGGCCATCAGTTCGGCGATGATGCCGTCCACCACTTCCGGCCTGAGCAGAACACTGTTTCCCGACGCCAGTGTGCGTTCGACGATCTCGACCGCGACGACATCGTTGTCGGCGAGCATACGACCGGCCGTACGGCCGTCATCGCTGCCGCTTCTTCCGTAGTGCAGCACGGTGATGTCGCTGAATGACGCCGCCAGGTAACGCAGCGCACGAATGGTGAAGGAATCACCGAGCAGGCCGACTCGTGAGGCCACCGTGCCTGTTCCGGTCGCTTCGTTCAAGTGTCGCGGTGTGCTGAAGTCGGGCGGCAATATCCTGGTCTGGTCGAATCCGCCGTCGGGGCGCAACGCGTAGAACCTGCCATCGATGTCACCGGATCTGCCGATCAACGGCGGCAGGTCACCGGGAACACGCCAGGTCTCCCGAGGCCCGACCACCCAGGTCTTCGTGATGCCAGGGGTCACCGCCTCGGCGAGTCCCCGGGCCATCGCCAGCCCGCCCTCGTCCCCCCAATGCGCGTCCAGCGGGGGATACACCGGCTTGCCCAATCGATCACCCGCGGCCCGCAACTGATCCCGAAGATCGACGAACTGACCTTCTTTCGCGAGCCCGCGCCACAGGTCCTCGGTTATCCGGCGGGTGCAGTCCTGGCCGACGAACGAATCGGGCAGATATTGCGGCACCATGCTCGTCTTGTCGGGTGCCACGACAAGGACGAACTCGCGGCCGGAAGCGGTGACACCTTCACGCAGCTTGCGGAGTTGACCCATCGTCGTGTCCAGCGACGCGTACTGCTTGCATCGGCTGACCACATCGTCGCCGAGGTACATCCACCCGTCCTTGCCCTCGATGACGGCGGGGATCGAGATGTCGTGTACTTCCTTTTGCTGCGTGCCGAAGATGTCCGGCTGCCCGTTGTTGTCGTCGCCACCACCGAGTACGGGCGGCTCCCCGAACAACGCGCGGCTGGTCGTGTCGGCGACCGTGATGGCCGACTGCCGAAACGCCAGATGATCCGAGGCCCACGGACTCAACCGGCCGAAGAAGTCCCACCCCAGCGCCGGGCCGGGAAACGCCGTCAGCCGCCGGTTCTCTATCTCGGTGGGCCGAACACCCGCGCCGAGAGCGACCAGGGGCGTCGCGAAGAACACCGCGGCGCACAGCAGGGCACCGAGTTGTCGTCGGCCGTGTCGCGGCCGGTGCAGGGAATGTTCGCGGGGCAGCCAGGCTTCATGGATCGGCGGCAGTGTGGAGCCCTCCGCGCCTGCGGTGTCATCCTTCGCGCTCACAGTCCCTGCCTGGCCGCTCTGACAGTCTGTCGTGCCCTCCGCAACGCTACTTTCGCCCTGTCGAGTGTGCCACCGCGCGGCGGGCCGACCGGGCGGTCCAGCCACGCTCGATGCGCGGCGCGCAACTCGGTGTCGACCCAGGCCGCGGCGGCGTCGACAGACCGAGTGCGCAGGAGGTGGTCTCTTGCCGCCGCGCCGCGACGAGTCGCCTCGTCCGGGTGGTCCGCCACCTCGCGCATCGCCGCGGCCGCGGCACTCAGATCGGCCTCCGCCCACATGGCGTCCGCGTGGTAGGGGGCTGCCCCCGACCCGACCGGCACCATCTCGTACGGGATCGGCCAGCCGACAGCGCCATCGAAGAACTCGGTGGTGCTTGAGTAGTTGGTCGCGATGACGGGCAGGCTGCGGATCATGGCCTCGGCCACGGTCAGACCGAAGCCCTCGCTGCGATGCAGCGAGACGTAGGCATCGCTCGCCGCGTAGAGCGCGTCGAGTTCGTCGACGCCGAGATAGGTGTCGACCACGTGGATGCGGCTGTCATCGCCAGTCAAGGCCAGCAGGCGCTCCGCGGTGTTCGCGTGCGACTCCGCGTTGATCGTTTTGATCACCAGCCGCGCGTTCGCCCGGTCCGGGAAGGCCGCGGTGAAAGCGGCGACGACACCATCGGGGTTCTTGCGCGCCGCGGTGCTGTTGAAATCGAAACAGAAGAGGAACTGGACGGGGTCCTCGGACGACCTGCGCGGCCGACTCACGACGCCGGGGTCGGGAACCGGGACCGGGATGACTTTCACCGGGATCGGCGAATGCTCCCCGATGGATCTCCGACAGAATTCGCTGACCGTCCACACTTCGTCGAGCAAGGCGAAACCGTCGTGTTGCCACACCGGAAATT
>JALZNB010000146.1 GCA_030857905.1 Actinomycetota bacterium | reverse complement strand
GCGACCCGGTGTTCGGGTACTCGTCCAGCAACCTGGCCGACTGGGTGCACGAGGTCAGCGGCGGCGCCCGCCGTGCGGTGCCGGTGCCCGGGGGGCGGCCGGAGGAGGTGGCCGTGGCGCTGCGTCGGGCTGGGCGGGGAGACGTGGTGGTCCCCGATGTGGCCGATGACGACGAGTTGGGCGCGGTGCTGACCGGGTTGACCCTGGCCAGGGCGGCCGGGGCTCGGCCGGTGGTCCGCTGTGCGGCGTCGTTCGCGGCGGCGTGCGCGGGGACGACCGGGAGGGTGGTCAACCGGATCGCGGTCCCGGCGCCCGGGCGCGTACTGGTGGTGTGTGGGTCGATCACCGAGGCGAGCACCCGCCAACTCCGCGCGCTGGGGCCGTTGTGGACAGAGCGCGTCACGCTGGAGGGTTCGACGCGTGACGTCGCGGAGGCGGTCCGTGCCTGTCTGCGCGGGCAGGGTCGAGCACTGTTGGTGACACCGAGACAACGGAGTGACGTGTCTGCCGAGGCCCTGATGGATTCCCTGGTGGACGTCGTGGGCGAGGTGGTGGGCGAGGTCGACGTGGTGCTCGCCAAGGGCGGCATCACCTCGGCCAGGGTGGCTCGGGATTCCTTCGGCGCGGACGCGGCGGATGTCCTCGGCCAGCCGCTGCCCGGCGTGGCGCTGTGGCGTCTGGACACCGGGCACCCGTACGTGGTCGTGCCCGGCAATGTCGGCGACGACGCCACTCTGGCCACGCTGCTCGGGAAGCTGGAGTCGCGATGAGCGAGGCGCCGCTGCTGGCAGGCATCGACATCGGCTCGACCAACTGCAAGGTCGGCATCTACACCGTTGACGGCTCGCCTGTGGCCGAGCTGAGCAGGCCCACTGTCGCCGACTGCGACAAGATCGCGCGTGGCGTCCTCGCCGATCTCGCCGCCTGCTTGTCGCGGGCCGGGCGCGCCCCGGTGGCGGTGGGTGTGACGAGCATGGCCGAGAGCGGGGTGGCACTGGACGCGGACCTGCGACCGTTGCACCCGCTGTTCCGGTGGGACGACCCGCGTGCTGCGGCCGAGGCTGAAGCCATCGATTCCCGGGTGGGTCGCGCCGCGCTGTTCGCCACCACGGGAGTGAGCCTCGGGTCGAAGACGCCGCTGGCGAGGTGGCTGTGGCTGCGCCACCACTGCCCGCGCGTGCTTCGTGACATGCGAGTGTGGGTGAGCGCGGCCGACCTCATCGCCACTGTCCTCATTGGACGCCCGGTCACAGACCCGACGCTCGCGGGTCGCACGGGCGCACTGGACCAGCGCGTTGGCCGCTACGACAAGGACATACTCGGCGTCGTCGGCGTCACCGCCGCGCAGCTCCCTGAGATCTTTGTGGGACAGGCAGGCCGTGCCCGAGGAGGGTTGGGCGGGCTGGTGCCAGGCACACCCGTCGTCGTCGCCGGGCACGATCACCTGGTGGCCGCCTTCGCCGCGGGAGCACGCGGTCCCGGCGACACCGCGGACTCGATGGGGACCGCGGAGGCCCTGATCACCGTGACCGAGCACCCACCGAGCCCTACCGCGGCGGTCGCCGGGCTGTCGTGGAATCGCCACGTCGACGGGTCGCACTGGGCACTGGTCTCGGGTTTTCCCGGCAGCGGGCGGGTCGTGAACTGGGCGGCCGCGTCATTGCTCGGCGCGGTGGGCGACGACGCGTTCCAGGCGTTCGACGAACTCGCCGCCACCGTGGCTCGCCCGACCGGCATCGTCGTGCAGCCCTACCTCGCCGGACGCGCCGCCCCGGCCCCCGATCCGGCACGGACGATGTCGATGCGCGGAGTGCTCGCGACGCACCGCGCGCCGGATATCGCCATGGCGGTTCTGGAGGGTGCCTGCTTCCACCTGAGGTGGATGGCCGAGGAGCAGGCCCGCCACGCCGGGCACCCGTTCGGGTCCTGCCGGGTGTTGGGCGGGCCGTCCCGCAACCGCGCCTGGACGGCGGTGAAGGCCGAGGTGATGCCGTGGCCGGTCGAGCTGTGCCGCATGGCCGAGGCCGCCTGCGCGGGTGCCGCACTGCTCGCCGGGCAGGCTGTCGGCATCGACCCCGCGGTCCTGCCCACCGAACCACTGCCGCGTGACGCCGAGCGCGCCGCTCGTTACGAGACCGTCTACACCACCGAGTTCCTTCCGGAGGCGACCCGATGACCCAGCAGACGCTCGATGCCCTAGCCCGCTCGTCCGGCGGCTTCGCGATGGTCGCGATGGACCAACGGGAGAGCCTGCGCGGGATGCTCGCGGAGCACCGCGACAGCGCGGTACCCGACGGGGAGTTGGTGCGGTTCAAGCTGGACGTGGCCCGTGAGGTCGCCCCGCACGGCTCCGGGTTCCTCATCGACCGGCACTTCGGCTTCGACCGGGTCGCCAAGGACGGGTTGCTGCCCGAGGGCTGTGGGCTCATCCTCGCCGCCGACGCGCTCACGCACACGGTCCCCGGGGGCCCGGTCGCCGATACCGCACTCGACCCCGCCGTCGACCCCGTAGCCGCGCGCGGGGACGGCGCGGCGGCGTTGAAGCTGCTGGTGATCTGGCGTGCCGACGACGAACGGGACCGCCGGATCGCCATGTCCGCGGAGTTCGTCCGCTCCTGCGAGGCCGCCGGGCTGGTCTCCGTACTGGAGGCGGTGGTGCGTCCCGAGGAAGTCGCCGATCACGACGCGGCCCTGATCGAGGCCGCCACCGAACTCGGCGCGCTGCGGCCGAACCTTTACAAGGCACAGGTTCCGGGCTTTGGCCGTGGAGACGCCCACGCTGCGGCACGCACCTGCGAGAAGGTCACCGCCGCGGTGCCAGGGCCGTGGGTGGTGCTGTCGCAGGGGGTGCGGATCGAGGACTTCCCCGCGAGCGTCGAGTTGGCCTGCCGGGCGGGTGCCTCTGGGTTCCTGGCGGGGCGGGCCGTCTGGAGCGACACGCTGGGCGCCGCGGACTGGGTGCCGCTGCTGCGTGAGCGTTCGGTGCCGCGCCTGCGGCGACTGGCCGACATCGTCGACGCGCACGCACGCCCGTGGCAGGAGGCACGGTGAGGGTCGCGGCGAATCTGAACTTCCTGTTCACCGGCCTGCCTTGGGCGCTGCGGCCCGCCGCGGCTCGCGCGGCCGGGGCTGACGCCGTCGAGTTCCCGTGGCCGTCGCTGGAGGTGGACGCGGTGCGTGCGGCGCTTGGCGGAGGCGCTGTCGCGCTGCTCAACATGGACGCGGGTGACCTCGGCGCGGGCGAGCGGGGATATCCGAATGTGCTCGGGCGGGTGACCGAGTGGCGCGTGATGGCCGACCGCGCGCTGGACCTCGCTCGCACCCTCGGGGCGCCGCTGGTCAACGTCCTCGCGGGCGTGGATCACGCGGACGCGCCCGGCGATGGCGGACGCGGATGCCTGGTGGAGAACCTGCGTTGGTTGTTGCCGCGGGCCGCCACCGCGGGCGTCGGACTGGTCGTCGAGCCGATCAACACCCGGGAGA
>JALZNB010000135.1 GCA_030857905.1 Actinomycetota bacterium | reverse complement strand
GTTCAAGAAGGTCGTGACCGAGGAGTACCCGGAGAACTTCCCCGGCACCGCGCCGCGCTACCACGGCCGCCACCAGCTCAACCGGCACCCGGACGGGCTGGAGAAGTGCGTCGGCTGTGAGCTGTGCGCGTGGGCCTGCCCGGCGGACGCGATTTTCGTCGAGGGTGGCGACAACACCGACGACGAGCGCTACTCGCCCGGTGAGCGCTACGGAGCCGACTACCAGATCAACTACCTGCGCTGCATCGGTTGCGGCTTGTGCATCGAGGCCTGCCCGACGCGCTCGCTGACCATGCTCAACGACTTCGAGATGGCCGACGACGACCGCCAGCGGCTGATCTACACCAAGGAAGACCTGCTCGCGCCGCTGCTGCCGGGCATGGAGCAGCCGCCGCACCCGATGCGCTTGGGCGACAACGAGCAGGACTACTACGTCAACGCTCCGTTCTTGGCGCGCAAGCACGGTTACCCCAACGCTGTCGGGGAGGAAAAGTGAGCGCGATGGTGCTGGCGCAGACAGCGACCGCGCTGGGCGAGGTGACCACGGGCGAGGCCATCGCGTTCTGGGTGCTCGGTCCGCTGGCCCTCGCGGGCGGGCTCGGCATGATCTTCGCCCGCAACGCGGTGCACTCCGCGCTGTTCCTGGTGATGACGATGCTCTGCCTGGGCATCCTCTACATGATCCAGCAGGCGCCGTTCCTCGGTTTCGTGCAGATCATCGTCTACACCGGCGCGATCATGATGCTGTTCCTGTTCGTGCTGATGCTCGTCGGGCGGGACTCGTCGGACTCGGTCGTGGAAGTGCTGCGCGGCCAGCGGCTGTGGGCCTCGATCCTCGGGGTCGGACTCGCCGTGCTGATCGTCGGCGCGGTCACCCGCTCGCTGACCGAGGTCTCCGTCGTCGGTCTCGCGGGCGACGGGGCCAACGGCGGCGACGGCAACGTGGCCAACATCGGCCGCATGATCTTCACCGACTACCTGTTCCCGTTCGAGCTGACCTCGGCGCTGCTGATCACCGCCGCCATCGGCGCGATGGTTCTCGGCTACGTCGACAAGCACAAGATGGGCACCAAGAAGACGCAGCGGGAAATGGTCGAGGCCCGCTTCCGCGGTGAGCACGACCGGCCGTCGCCACTGCCAGGACCCGGCGTGTTCGCCACGTCCAACTCGGTGGCCACCCCCGCTCTGCTGCCGGACGGCTCGGTCGCGCCGGAGTCGCTCTCGCGGCTCATCGACGCCACCGCCTCCGAGGCGCTCGACGACGAGCGCAAGGCCGTCGCGGGCATCCTGCCCGGTCCCGACGCCCGCGCGCTGACCGACAAGTCGGACTCGGGTGAAGGAGACAAGCCATGACCCCGACTTACTACCTGTTGCTTTCCGCGCTGCTGTTCACCATCGGCGCTGTCGGCGTCCTGGTGCGCCGCAACGCCATCGTGGTGTTCATGTGCATTGAGCTGATGCTCAACGCGGTGAACCTGTCGCTGGTGACCTTCGCGCGGATCAACGGCACGCTGTCGGGCCAGGTGATGGCGTTCTTCGTGATGGTGGTCGCCGCCGCCGAGGTCGTGGTCGGGCTCGCCATCATCATGTCGATCTTCCGCACCCGCCGTACCGCGTCGGTCGATGACGCGAATCTGCTGAAGTACTAAGGGGTAACTCGGTGACGGGAACCATGAACCTCGCCGCTGGCCTGGCCCAGGACGCGGCCCAGCCCGCGTCCGGGGCGGCGAGCCTCGCCTGGCTGCTGCTCGTGCTGCCCGCCGTGGGCGCGGCCGTGCTGCTGATCGGCGGCCGCCGCACCGACCGGTGGGGCCACCTGCTCGGGATCGGCACGGTCCTCGCCGCCTTCGTCTACGGGCTTGTCGTCTTCTTCGACGTCACCTCGCTCGCGGACGGGGAGCGGCTGCGGAACCTGCGCCTGTTCGACTGGATCTCGGTCGAGGCGCTCAGTGTCGAGTTCGGACTGCGGCTCGACCCGCTGTCGCTGACCTTCGTGCTGTTGATCACCGGCGTCGGCACGCTGATCCACATCTACTCGGTCGGCTACATGCACGACGACCGCGACCGCCGCCGGTTCTTCGCCTACCTGAACCTGTTCATCGCCTCCATGCTGCTTCTGGTGCTGGGCAACGGGTTCGTGACGCTGTACTTCGGCTGGGAGGGTGTCGGTCTCGCCTCCTACCTGCTCATCGGCTGGTACCAGGGCAAGGACTTCGCCGCCACGGCCGCGAAGAAGGCGTTCATCATGAACCGGGTCGGCGACGTCGGCCTCGCCCTGGCGATCTTCCTGATGTTCAAGACCATGGGCAGCACCCAGTACGACGTGGTGTTCGCCCAGATCGGCGAGCAGTCCACCGCGACGGTCGTCGCTATCGGCCTGTTGCTGCTGCTCGGTGCCTGCGGAAAGTCCGGCCAGTTCCCGCTCCAGGCGTGGTTGCCCGACGCGATGGCCGGCCCGACACCGGTTTCCGCCCTGATCCACGCGGCGACAATGGTGACCGCGGGTGTGTACCTGATCGCCCGCTCCAGCCCGATCTACTCGCTGCCGCAGGCCGCCGACGCGCGACTGGTCGTGATGATCGTCGGTGCGTTGACGCTGTTCCTCGGTTGCGTCATCGGTTGCGCTTACGACGACTTCAAGAAGGTGCTGGCCTACTCGACGGTCAGCCAGATCGGCTACATGATCCTGGCTGTCGGCCTCGGCCCGGCCGGGTACGCCTTCGGCATCCTGCACCTGCTCACGCACGGCTTCTTCAAGGCCGGGCTGTTCCTCGGCGCCGGTTCGGTCATGCACGGCATGAACGACGAGGGCAACATCCGGCGGATGGGTGGCCTGGCGCGCAAGATGCCGATCACCTTCGTCACCTGGACCCTGGGCTACCTCGCGCTGATCGGCTTCCCGTTCCTGTCCGGCTACTTCTCCAAGGACGCCATCATCGCCGCCGCGTTCGGCGAGGCGGGCTGGCGCGGCTGGGTGTTCGGCGGCGTGGCCCTGCTCGGCGCCGGGATCACCGCGTTCTACATGACGCGCCTGCTGATCCTGGTGTTCCTCGGCAAGCCGCGTTGGACGGAACTCAAGAGCGAGGACGGCCGGGACTACCACCCCCACGAGTCGCCGGTCACGATGACGGTCCCGATGATCATCCTGGCGATCGGCTCGGTCGGCGCTGGCGCGTTCCTGGCCATGGGCGACCGACTCGCGGGCTGGCTGGAGCCGAGTGTCGGTGTGACCATCGAGAACCACGGCGTGCTCTCGCACGGCATGGTCGGCATCCTGACGGTCGCCATCTCGGCGGTCGGCGCGTTGACCGCGTTCCTCATCTTCGGGCGGTCGGCGCAGCCGGTCACCCGGCCGGAGCGGGTGTCGTTCCCGGTCCGCGCCGCGCGCGCCGACCTCTACGGCAACCACCTGAACGAGGCGCTCCTCGCCCGGCCCGGTGTGTGGCTGGCCAGGGCGCTGGTGTTCTTCGACAACCGGGGCGTCGACGGCCTGGTCAACGGCATCGCGGCGGGTCTGGGCGGTAGCTCGGGCAGGCTGCGTCGCACCCAGACCGGCTTCGTGCGCTCCTACGCGCTGTCCATGCTCGGAGGTTCGATCCTGGTGATCGCCGCACTGCTGATGGTGAGGTTCGCATGAGCTGGATTTCTTCGAACCCGCCCACCATCCAGGCCATTTCCGGCCAGCAGGCTCCGCTGGATGTCTCCGGGTCCGGTTCCTGGATGCTCGCGGCTCTGCTGCTGTTGCCGCTGCTGGCCGCGCTGGTGGTCGGTGTGTTCCTCAGGGGGAACGACCGGCTGGCCAAGCTGGCCGCGCTCGGCTTCTCGGTGGTCGAGTTCGTACTCGCCATCGTGTCGTGGATCAGCTACGACCCGGGCGGCGCCCGGTTGCAGCAGTCGTTCTCCTTCGACTGGATTCCGTCGTTCGGGGTGCACATCTCCTTCGGCATCGACGGCATCGCGCTGGTGATGATTGCCGTCATCGCGTTGCTGGTGCCGCTGGTGATCGGCGCGGGCTGGGCGGACAAGCTGCCAGAAGGCAAGTCGGCGGGCGGGTTCTTCGGCCTGATCCTGCTTGAGCAGGCGTTGACCGTCGGCGTGTTCGCCGCGACCGACGTGTTCCTGTTCTACGTGCTGTTCGAGATCATGCTGATCCCGATGTACTTCCTCATCGGCTCCTACGGCGGGGCGCGCAGGCAGTACGCGGCGGTCAAGTTCTTCCTGTACTCGTTCCTCGGCGGCCTGATCATGCTGGCCTCGGTCATCGGCTGCTTCGTGCTGGCCGACCAGGAGCTCGGACAGGGCACCTTCGACTGGGCGACGCTGGTTCGGGTCGTCTCCGACGCGCCGTTGGAAACCCAGATCTGGTTGTGGCTCGGCTTCTTCGCGGCCTTCGCGATCAAGGCGCCGCTGGTTCCGCTGCACACCTGGCTGCCGGACGCCACGGCCGAGGCGCCGATCGGGGTCGCCGTGCTGCTCGTCGGCATCCTGGACAAGGTCGGGACCTTCGGGTTCCTGCGCTACCTGCTGCCGATGTTCCCCGACGCCAGCTCCACCATGGCGCCCCTGGTCCTGGTGCTCGCCACGGTCGGGGTGATCTACGGGTCGCTGCTGGCCACCGGGCAGACCGACATGAAGCGATTCATCGCCTACGTCTCGATCGCCCACTTCGGCTTCATCGCCCTGGGCATCTTCGCGTTCAGCTCGCAGGCGATGGTCGGCTCGGTCACCTACATGGTCAACCACAGCATCGCCACCGGCATGTTGATCCTGGTCATCGGCATGGTGATCGCCCGAGGCGGCTCCACCCGGATCGCCGACTACGGCGGCATGGCCAAGTTGACCCCGCTGCTCGGCGGCATGTTGTTGATCGCCGGTCTGAGCACGCTGTCGCTGCCGGGAACCAACGCCTTCGTCAGCGAATTCCTCGTGCTGGTCGGCTCGTTCCCGAACGAGCCGGTGTACACGATCATCGCCACCGTCGGCATGGTCCTGGCCGCGATCTACGTGCTCTGGCTCTACCAGCGGATCATGACCGGTCCGCTGCGCGGTGACGCGATCATCGGTGCGGCGGGTGGACCCGGCGCGGTGATCGCCCCCGAAGTCGGTGCCAAGAAAGCGATCCTCGACCTCACCGGGCGAGAGAAGGCGGTGCTCGCGCCGCTGGTTCTGTTGATCGTCGGCCTCGGTGTCTTCCCGCAACCGGTGCTGGACACGGTGAAGCCGTCAGTGGCCGACACCATGTGCGAGGCGGGTCGGGTCGACCCGGTCGCGGGTTCGAGCATTGATCCCGAAGAGAGGCAATTGCAGTGTCCGTGATGTCTTCGGTCTTCTTGCTCGCGCAGGAGCAGCCCGTACCGCAGCAGCCCTCGATCGAGGCACCGCCGCTCGTCGCGGTGTGGCCCATCCTGATCGTGCTCGGCGCGGCCTGTATCGGTGTGCTTTTCGAGGCGTTCCTGCCTCGCCACCAGCGCTGGCCCGCGCAGGTCGTGTTGTCGCTGCTCGCCCTGGCGGGTGCCGGTGTCGCGCTCGCGATCTACCTGACCGACGCGCCCGCGGCCGGTGAACTGGCCATGTACGGCACGCTCGCGGTCGACCGGCCCGCGTTGTTCCTGTGGGGCACGCTGCTCGCGCTGTCCGTGGGTGCCGTGCTGCTGATCGCCGACCGCTCGGTCGAGCCGGGTGGCGCGTTCGTGGCCACCGCCGCGATCCGGCCGGGCACGCTGCAGGACCGCGCCCAGGTCGCCTCGACCGGTATGCAGACCGAGGTCTTCCCGCTGACGCTGTTCGCGCTCGGCGGCATGATGATCTTCTGCTCGGCGAACGACCTGCTGACGATGTTCATCGCGCTGGAAGTGCTGTCGCTGCCGCTGTACCTGATGTGTGGCCTGGCCAGGCGTCGGCGGCTGCTCTCGCAGGAAGCCGCGGTCAAGTACTTCCTGCTCGGCGCGTTCGCCTCCGCGTTCTTCCTCTACGGCGTGGCCCTGCTCTACGGCTACGCGGGCTCGGTGCGGCTCTCCGACATCGCCGCCGCGGCGGCGGGCACCGACCGCTCCGACACGCTGCTGTTCGGCGGCATGGGTCTGCTCGTGGTCGGCCTGCTGTTCAAGGCGTCCGTCGGCCCGTTCCACACCTGGACCCCGGACGTCTACCAGGGCGCCCCGACCCCGGTCACCGCGTTCATGGCCGCCTGCACGAAGGTCGCCGCGTTCGGTGGCATCCTGCGGGTACTCCAGGTCGCCTTCGAGTCGACGAGCTGGGAGTGGCGCGGCGTCCTGTGGGGCGTGGCCATCGTGTCCATGCTCATCGGCGCGATCATCGGCCTCACCCAGACCGACGTGAAGCGCATGATCGCGTACTCGTCGGTGGCGCACGCGGGCTTCCTGCTGATCGGTGCCATCTCGCTCACCGAGAAGGGCCTGTCCGGCACGCTGTTCTACCTGCTCACCTATGGCTTCACCACGATCGCGGCGTTCGGGGTGATCAGCCTGGTCCGCAATTCCTCCGGCGAGGCGACGCACCTGTCGCAATGGGCGGGCTTGGCCAAGCGGTCGCCGCTGGTGGCCGGTGTGTTCACCTTCATTCTGTTGGCGTTGGCCGGTATTCCGTTGACCAGTGGGTTCGTCGGCAAGTTCGTGGTGTTCGAAGCCGCGATTGACGACGGGATGGCGCCGCTCGTGGTGATCGCGCTGATCGCCTCCGCGATCGCGGCCTTCTTCTACCTGCGGGTCATCGTGCTGATGTACTTCAGTGCCCCGGCGGCTGACGGTCCGACGGTGACGGTGCCCGGCGCCTTCACCACCGCGGCCATCACGCTTGGTGTGTTGGTCACGCTCCTGCTGGGTGTCGCGCCGTCGTTCGCCCTCGATTGGGCGGCGGGCGGACTGTTCGCCAGCAAGTAGCGATCGTCGAGGAGGACCGGGCGCCGTGGCGTCCGGTCCTTCGTCGTGACGTGGCGTTTTTCGACCACCGCGGAACATGAGTTGGACCACGGTTGCTCGATTTGTCGGTAATCACGCGAGTTTGGTGTTTCACCGACAAGTAGGCTTGACAATCGAACGACCACGCCGAACCGGGAGTGCAGCTGACGTGTCCGCCACTGAGAACTCCACCGTCCTGGAGCCGCTGACCAGCTCTCTCGGGCTCGATGGTGCCGATCCGGCGCTCGTCGAGACCGTCACCTCCGGGCTGGCCAGGGTGGAGGACCTCCTGCGTGCGGTCGTCCACAGCGACGTCGAGTTCGTCGACCAGGCGGCGCTGCACCTGGTGAAAGCCGGTGGCAAGCGTTTTCGCCCGTTGTTCACCCTGCTCTGCGCCCAGCTCAGGCAGGAGCCGGACGAGAAGGTCATCGCCGCGGCGGCCGCCGTCGAGTTGGTGCACCTCGCGACGCTCTATCACGACGACGTCATGGACGAGGCCACCATGCGGCGGGGCGATGAGAGCGCCAACGCCCGGTGGAGCAACTCGGTCGCCATCCTGACCGGCGACTTCCTCTTCGCGCACGCCTCCATGCTGGTCGCCGACCTCGGCGCCGAGGCGACGCGGGTGATCGCCGAGACCATGCGCGAGCTGGTCACCGGCCAGATGCGCGAGACCATCGGCCCGCAGGGCGCCGACCCGATCGAGCACTACCTGTCGGTCATCGAGCAGAAGACCGGGTCGCTCATCGCCACCGCCGCCCGCTACGGCGCCATGTTCTCCGGCGCGACCCAGGCGCAGACCGATTCGCTCTACCGCTACGGCGAGATCCTCGGCGCCGCCTTCCAGATCTCCGATGACGTCATCGACATCGCATCGCTCGCCGCCGAGTCCGGCAAGACCCCCGGCACCGACCTGCGCGAAGGCGTCCGCACGTTGCCGATGCTCTACGCGCTCGCGGAGTCGGGAACTCACGTGTCCGCCGCGGATCTGCGCCTGTGTGAGCTGCTGTCCGGGCCGATCGCCGATGACGACGACATCGAGGAAGCGCTCGTCCTGCTGCGTAAGTCACCCGGTCTCGAACGTGCGCGGCGCACTCTCGACGACTACGCCGACCGCGCGTTCACCGAACTCGCGGCACTTCCGGCGTGCCCCGCGCGGGAAGCACTGGAATTGCTGACACGCTATGTAGTCGAGCGAACTCGATAAGGCGTAACGACCATCCGGTCTCGATGTAATGCGCCGAGTCGCGGCGAATTATCGTAAGACCGTACTGGCGCCTCACTCGTCCGCAGTAACCTGCCCTCTAAGCTTTTGAGCGACGGTTCGGTGCGTGGTGCCCGGCCGGGAGGGAGCAATTCCTGATGCCGTTCTTCGGGCAGGTGTGGGTGTGGAGCCTTGCCGGTTTCCTGGTCGGGGCGCTGCTCTGCTGGCTGTTGATCGCCAATCCTGCCCGCAAGCGCGTCGAAGTGCTCAAAGACAAGCTCGCGGTCGCCGCGCGCAAGCCGGAGCAGGCGCCCGAGCGGCGGGACACCGATTTCGGTGACCGGCTCTCCGAAGGCGGCTTCCAGCGTTACCAGTCGTCGTCGGTGGTGTCCGATGACGACGACGATGAGGACGAGCAGGTCCCGGCCAAGCGCGACGACACCTACGATCGCTCGCCGGAACGGGACGACGCGCACGAGTCCACTGAGCGCGCCGAGCCGTATGGCGTGGACCGCGACGGTCACGACGCCGACCGGGACGTTGTCGACCCGGACGACCATCACCAGGAGCAACGCCCCGCGCCGCGGCTGTCCAAGCCGCCCAGGGGCACCGGATTCCACGCCGGGAACCTCGACGGCTCCCTGTTCGCCCAGCCGGAGCCCGCCGAGCACGACACCGAACTGGCGGCGGAGACCACGCAGTACATCCCGGCCGCCCGCACCGCCGCGCCGGTCGAACCGCACGAGCCGGTCGAGGCGCCCCCAGAGGTCGTCCCCGAGCGGGATCGCCGCGAGTGGTACTCGGGCGACGACCACCTCATCGACGAC
>JALZNB010000120.1 GCA_030857905.1 Actinomycetota bacterium | reverse complement strand
TGATGGTTCGGGCTTATGAACTGCTCGCTGAACAGTGCGACTACCCATTGCACCTCGGCGTGACCGAGGCGGGCCCGGCATTCCAGGGCACGATCAAGTCGGCTGTCGCTTTCGGCGCGCTGCTCCGCCAGGGCATCGGCGACACCATCCGGGTGTCCCTGTCGGCGCCGCCGGTGGAAGAGGTGAAGGGCGGCGCGCAGATCCTCCAGTCGCTGAACCTGCGCCCGCGCAAGCTGGAGATCGTGTCCTGCCCCTCCTGCGGCCGAGCCCAGGTCGATGTCTACACGCTGGCCGAGCAGGTCACAGCGGGCCTGGAGGGCATGGAGGTCCCCCTCCGCGTCGCCGTGATGGGGTGCGTCGTGAACGGTCCCGGTGAAGCCCGCGAGGCCGACCTCGGCGTCGCCTCGGGCAACGGCAAGGGCCAGATCTTCGTCCGCGGCGAGGTCATCAAGACCGTCCCGGAACACCAGATCGTGGAAACCCTCATCGAGGAGGCCATGCGCATCGCCGAAGAAATCGGCGAATCCGCGAACGCCGGAACCACCGTGGGTGCCCCGGTCGTCACCGTGAGCTGACAGCCAACCCCCGGTTCGCGGAGGTTCCTGGCCACCGCAACGCCAGAGCCAACGCGGCAGAGACGGCTGGCCAAGAACTGTGGGCCAAGAAACGGCGAGCCCCAAAAGTAGTGGACCAAGAAACGCTCGATAACAGCGCTTCACAAAAATAATCCACCACTAAAAGCAGGAAAGAAGACCAGGTCAGGACTCGGGAAAACCGGACCACGACTATCGGCGACCCGAGTCCACCCCCTGCTCGCTCACCTTTCCCCATAGACCGTCCGGCTTTATTTGGGGGGAGAAGGCGCTAAACTTGACCAGTGATGTGGGGGCAGTTCACCGCACCGCTTTCCCACACGCACCTTCTCCGGGGTCCCCGAATCAAGCCGGACGGCCCACAGGAAAGCCCCCACCACACCAAGTCCACCGGCCCAAGCAAGCCGAGGGCCCGGCACATGGTGAATGGCCAGGGCAGCGGCAACCCAGGCCCCCACACCGCCGAGAAGAACTCAACCCCAACGGCGCACAGCCTCTGTCCCCCGAACCGTCCCGCCATCTGGCACGCTGATACCCGTGTTGCGGCTTGCAGGAGCGCGGCTGCTCGACGAACGGGACAATCAGGCGGTGCGCGCCGTGCTCACCGCCGACCCTGTCGCGTCCTGCATGGTGGCGTCTCGTATCGAGGCGGCGGGTGTGGATTCGTGGCGTCTGGGTGCCGAGGTCTGGGGTTGTGACCTCAAGGGTCTGCGCACGCCGAGCCGCCTTGAGGCCGTCTGTTTCGCTGGCGCCAATCTGATTCCCTTGTGCGGCAAGCGTTCCTCGCTCAGGGCTTTCGCCGACCGCGCTCTGCGCCGCAGGCGGATGTGCTCGTCCATGGTCGGCCCGGCCGAGCAGGTGCTCGGCCTCTGGGCCGAACTGGAGGGTGACTGGGGCCCGGCCCGCGAGGTGCGTGACGACCAGCCCCTGATGGCCATCACCGGTGCGCCGAAGCTCACCCCTGATCCGCAGGTTCGACCGGTCCGCCCCGACGAACTCGAACGCTACCTTCCGGCCGCGATCGCGATGTTCATCGAGGAAGTGGGCGTGGACCCCAGGATCGGTGACGGCGGTGTGGGCTATCGCGCCCGCGTCGCCGAGCTCATCGCGGGTGGACGGGCGTTCGCGCGTTTCGAGGGCGGTGATGTCGTGTTCAAAGCCGAGATCGGCGCGCTTTCCCGGGCGGTGGGCCAGATTCAGGGCGTCTGGGTGCATCCGGACCGGCGCGGCAATGGTCTTGGCGCCACCGGCACGTCCGCGGTCGTGCAGCGGTTGGTGTCGGGGATGGGCCGTACGGCGAGCCTGTATGTCAACTCGTTCAACGAGCCCGCCCGCGCGATGTACGACCGGATCGGTTTCGTTCAGGTCGGGTCATACGCCACCGTGCTTTTCTGAAACGGGCATACTGCGCTCGTGCGCTCTTCCCCGCGTCGGCCCTCGGCGCTCATGGCAGTGGTCGTTGTCCTAGCCTCGCTGGCCGGATGTGGCGTGTTCGGGTCTGACCCGGGCCCGGACGCGGTGGCCCAACAGTTCGTGGCGGCGTTCGCCGGTGGCGACACCACCAGTGCCTCGGCGCAGACCGACTCGGCCGAGGCCGCGAAGACGATGATGGACAAGACCCGCGACGCGCTGAAGCCGTCGACGGTGATCGCGCAGGTCAAGCGGGTGGACGCGGCGGACGGCGCGTCGACGGCCAACGCGACCTTCGAGATCACCTGGGATCTCGGCCGCGGCCGGGTGTGGACCTATGACAGCTCTTTCGAGCTGCGCAGCGAGAAGGACGCCTGGAAGGTGCACTGGGCGCCGACCGTGCTGCACCCGAAGCTCGTCGCACAGCAGACGCTGGCCGTGCAGGACGCCGAACCGGAGTTGGCCCCGGTCCTCGACCGCAACGGCGAGCCGCTGTTGGCCCCCGAACGGGTGATTTCCGTTCTGCTCGATTCGGCCAAGGTTCCCGATCCGCCCGCGATCGCCACCCAGTTGGCCGCGGCGTTGGTGGGCCTCGACGCGACGATCACCACGCAATCGATCCTCGACGGCGCGGCGAAGGTCGCGGGGCAGCCGTATCAGGTGGTCGCGTTGCGCGATGCCGACTACCAGAAGGTCCGCCCCCTGATCTACGAGCTGCCCGGTGTCCGGTTCACCTCGGCCATGCGCCTGCTCCCCACCGACAAGAAGTTCGCGCCGACCCTGCTGCCGCTGATGCGCAAGCTTGTCGAGGACCAGGTCGAGGGCAAGTCCGGTTGGCGGGTGCACACCGTGGACAGCACGGGCGCCGAGGTCGAAGAGCTCTTCGCGAAGGCCGCTGAGCCCGCGAAGGCGATCCAGTCCGCGATGAGCAAGCAGATACAGAACGCCGCGCAGGCCGCCATCGCCGGGCAGGCGACGCCCTCGATGATCGTGGCCATCCAACCGTCGACGGGTGAGATGCTCGCCGTGGCGCAGAACGAGATCGCGGACAAGGAGGGGCCGGTCGCGCTCAGTGGTCGCTACCCGCCGGGGTCGACGTTCAAGATCGTCACCGCCGCCGCGGCGCTGGAGTCCGGGAAGGCCACGGCCGACACCCCGCTGGGCTGTCCCGGCACCACGGTGATCGACGGCAGGGAGGTTCCGAACAGCGGCAAGTTCGACAAGGGCGTCATCCCGCTGCACAGCGCCTTCGCCTTCTCCTGCAACACGACGTTCGCCACGCTCGCGGTCACCATGGGTCCGTCCGAGCTGACCGACATGGCCAAGCGGCTCGGTCTCGGCGTCGACTTCGTCGTGCCCGGCATCACGACCATCACCGGTTCGGTGCCGCCCGCCACCAACATCGTCGAGCGCGCCGAGGACGGGTTCGGCCAGGGCAAGGTCGTGGCGAGTCCGTTCGGCATGGCCACCGTCGTCGCCACCGTCGTCTCCGGTTCGGTGCCCAAGCCGGTGCTGATGCGGGGCACCGAGACCAAGTCGGACTCGACGCCGACGGCGTTGTCGGTTCCGGTGCTGACCGCAGTGCGCGACATGATGCGTGAGGTGGTCACCACCGGCACCGCGAGCGTGCTCCTGCCGTTCCCGGATGTGCGCGGCAAGACCGGCACGGCGCAGTTCGGTGACGGCACCCGTTCACACGGCTGGTTCGCCGGGTACTCCGGCGACCTGGCGTTCGCGGTGTTGATCACTGATGCGGGCGCTTCGGGTCCGGCCGTCGACGCCTCGGCGCGGTTCCTGGGTGGCATCGGCTGACCGATGATCAAGTGCGAGGTTGACCTCGGAGGCCCACCCGCGTCCCAGCCACGGTAGTTGCCCGGGTCGAACGTGGTGACCGTTCGTGGTCACCGCACCAGTTGGTCGTAGGGTGTTGGGTATGTCCGTGCGTGCCCCGCTGAAGCCCGGCGAGCAGACTCCTCGCCGCCCCGTGCCATCGCCCATCGCCCGTCCCGAGTACGTGGACCGGCCCGCGCCCACGCGCAACACCGATCCGTGGGTGCAGCCGCCCGAGATCATCGAGGCGATGCGGGTGGCGGGCCGGATCGCCGCGCGGGCGCTGCGGGAGGGCGGCAAGGCGGTCAAGCCCGGCGCGACGACCGACGACGTCGACGCCGTCGTCCACGAGTTCCTGCTCGATCACGGCGCGTACCCCTCGACCCTGGGCTACCGGGGCTTTCCGAAGTCGTGCTGCGTGTCGCTCAATGAGGTGATTTGTCACGGCATCCCGGACTCGACGCTGATCGAGGACGGCGACATCGTCAACATCGACGTGACCGCCTTCATCGGGGGCGTGCACGGCGACACCAACGCCACCTTCCTCGCCGGTGAGGTCAGTGACGAGGCCCGGCTGCTGGTGGAGCGCACGCACGAGGCCACCATGCGGGCGATCAAGTCCGTCCGTCCCGGGCGCGCGCTCAACGTGATCGGCCGGGTGATCGAGGCCTACGCCAAGCGTTTCGACTACGGCGTGGTGCGGGACTTCACCGGCCACGGCATCGGTCGGTCGTTCCACAGCGGACTGGTGATCCTGCACTACGAGGAGCCGTCGGTGGACACGCTCATCGAGCCGGGGATGACCTTCACCATCGAGCCGATGATCACCCTGGGCGGCATCGACTACGACATGTGGGACGACAACTGGACCGTCACCACGAAGGACAAGAGCTGGACCGCCCAGTTCGAGCACACGATCCTGGTCACCGACTCCGGCTCGGAGATCCTCACGCTGCCGTGACCCGGCCCATGTCGCTGAGCACCTCAAGCAC
>JALZNB010000086.1 GCA_030857905.1 Actinomycetota bacterium | reverse complement strand
CCCGATTCACGGACGGTCCCCGAACGTGCCGTGGCGGCCCGCGCCCCCGGCGAACCGGGTGCTGCCGGAGAGCCCGTCGGCGGCGAGGGAGGTCAGGCCGTGGGTGAACTCGTTCGCCAGTGCCTCTTCTTCGGGCAGGCCATGCTGTTCGAGCAGGGACATGCGGTCGTGGCGTAGACAGGTCTGCGGGAACGCGGCCACCTGGCCTGCCAGTTCCTGGGCCGCGGCGAGGGCGGTTCCCTCGGGCACGACTCGGTTGGCGAGTCCGATACGCAGTGCCTCGTCGGCCTCGACCGGGCGGCCGGTGAGAACGAGGTCCATGGCGACGCTTTCGCCGATGAGCCGGGGAAGCCGGACGGTGCCGCCGTCGATCAACGGCACGCCCCAACGCCTACAGAAGACGCCGAAGACCGCCGTCTCGTCAGCGACCCGCAGGTCGGCCCACAGCGCGAGTTCGAGACCGCCCGCCACGGCATGACCGCTGATCGCCGCGATGACCGGTTTGGACAGTCGCATCCGCGACACCCCCATGGGGCCATCGCCGTCCGGTGCCACACGATTCGGCTTGCCCACGCTGATGGCCTTGAGGTCCGCGCCCGCGCAGAACATGCCACCTTCACCGGTCAGGACGGCGACTGCGGCGTCCGGGTCGGCGTCGAACGCGCGAAACGCCGCCGCCAGCGCGGCCGCTGTCGCCCGGTCGACCGCGTTGCGCACCTCCGGCCGGGCGATGGAGATCGTCGTCACGGGGCCGTCGTTGGCGACCCGGACGCTCATCGGCTCGCGACGATCCGGCTGCCCAGCCAACCGAGGTACAGGGCGAGACCCGCGATGCCGACCTTGCGGGTGCGAGTACCCGCCACAGCGAGGCCGAGCACGACCTCGGTGGCGCCGTTGCGCTGAATCCAGCGGTCGGTGTCCTCGGGGAACGCGCGAGCGGACAGTGTCTCGAACGCGGACGGCGTGACGAAGTGCGCGGCGCCGACCGCGGCGATCGCGAGACCGATGATGCGGGACATGGGTTCCTCTCCACGGGAGTCGTTGTGGCGCAATGCTGCCACGGCCGCGCGACCAGGCTGTGGTGCGACGCCTCGCGGCGGTTCGCGTTCGCGGGTCACCCTGGCGAAGGGCCGTGTGGCGCTCGCGGGGCTACCGTGGGGTGGTGCGGATCGCCACGTGGAATGTGAACTCGGCCCGACAACGCCTGCCGCGACTGTTGCCCTGGCTGGACCAGCGGCGCCCCGATGTCGTGTGCCTACAGGAGACCAAGCTGACCGACGCCGCGTTCGCCGATGTGTTCAAGGACGAGCTCGGCGAACGCGGGTACGCGGTGGCCCACCACGGCGAGGGCCGGTGGAACGGCGTGGCGCTGCTGTCCCGCGTGGGCCTGGACGATGTGGTGGCCGGTGTCGCCGGGGCGCCCGGGTTCCCCGATCCCGAGGCGCGGTCGGTGGCCGCGACCTGCGGCGGCATCCGCGTGCACTCGGTGTACGTGCCCAACGGGCGGGAGCCGGACTCCGAGCACTATCGGTACAAACTCGCCTGGCTCGCTGCCCTGCGCGAGGTGGTCGCCGCCGGCCCCGAGACGGCGATGGTGTGCGGGGACGTCAACATCGCGCCGACCGACGCGGACGTTTTCGACCCCGCGGCCTACGTCGGTCACACCCACGTCACCGCGCCCGAGCGCGCCGCGCTCGCCGCCTTCGGCCTGCGCGATGTGGTGCGGGACCGGTGGCCGAACGACCAGGTCTTCACCTACTGGGACTATCGCGCGGGGATGTTCCACAAGAACCTCGGCATGCGGATCGACCTGGTGCTGGCATCATCGCCGGTCGCGGGCAGGGTCAGGGCCGCGTGGGTCGATCGACTGGCCCGCAAGGGCACTGGTCCGAGCGACCACGCACCGGTCATCGTCGACCTCGACGACGCGCCGGACGGCGACATCGGGCCGATGGTGCCGCCGCCGTCCGCAGGCGGTGCCCGGCGCGGGTCCACAAAACTGCCGCAATCACGCTGAATTGTGTTGCCCGACCTCGATTCGTGATATCGACGCCGCTCCGGAAGCGGTCGGCCGATGGCCCATCGCCGTGTTTGATCCAGAGGCGACACATCGTGTGGTGAGGAACCGCCTACGGGAGTCGATCGACGACCGACCGTGAGAGGGCGATGGCCATGCCGCAGAGTTTCTCCGACGAAGTGGGTTCTTTCGTTTCCACGGTGACGTTGGCGAGCTCTTCCCACATGCCGTCACCGCTGGGATCGTCCTTGCGATATCGCCGATGCACGATGGTCACCTCGCAGGCGTCGTCACCATCGCCCGATGTCTCCAGTTCGACGAAAGCGTCGCGGGAACCCACCTTGATCAGTTTTCCGCGGTCGCCGTCCTGCTGTGACCTGGCCCGGCTCAGAAAGATGCTCGCCTGGAGTGGCGGGTGTTCCCAATAGCAGGTCCAATAGCCAAAATCGGGTTCTGGCTTGATCCCCCGCACCCCGAGCACCGAGGCCAGTGACTCGTCGTCGTCGAGTAGATCGCACGCGTTCCTGGTGCCCAACGAAGTGGCCGGGAACGCCGGACGACGGGGCATCTGTCCACCCGTGAGGGTGGCCAGCGCCCCACTGGCCAATGCCTCGGCGATGGAGCAGAGATCAGGATGTCGCTCGCCCGGGTGTCTGGCGACAAGCCGGACCTCGCGCCCGTCAGGCAACGGGATGTGTCGCTCGCACAGGCCATTTCGCTCGACAGGTCTGCGGACCGGACCGAGTCTGCCCAGCGTGTATGACGGCGGTTGACCTTCCGGGGGGAGACCTGTCAACTCGACCCACGCGGGCACATAGTCCTCCTTGGCGGTGCCGAAGCGGATTCGGACGCCGCACTGGCTGAAGGCGCCATATTCGAAGTCCGGCACCACCTCGCCGAATCGGGCCACCGATGCCACTTCGATCAGTGCGCACGGGTCGGCGGTGCGTTGGTCTCCGAGGAGATTCGGTGTTTGCGCGATGCCCTGTTCGGGCTCACGGTTGAGGTAGGTCACGAGCCCGGTGATCAGCGCTACCGTGACGACGATCGCGTAGGCGAGGATGAAACGTTCACGCAGGCGCCCGCGAAGTGATGCCGGGGTCGAGAGAGGCACTGACTCCACGACGTTGCCTGTCACGTTCTCCAGCAAGCGTTGCGCCGCGCGGGTCTCGGGCCGCTCGGATGGCGCCGTGCGCAACAGGTCGATCAGCACCTGGCCCAACGGCCCAGCCTCGTCCACCGGCTCCAACTCGCCCTCGGCCGCGCGCCGCAACTGGACGTGGGGTCCCCGCTCGCCGTCACCCCAAGGCGAGTTGCCCACCACGGCGGCGAACAAGGTCGCACCGAGGGAGAACACATCCGAGGGCGCGCGGGCCTCATGCCCGTCGGCGACTTCGGGCGCGAGGTAGGCAGGGGTGCCGCCGAGTTGGGCACTGCCGGTGTGGGTCACCTCCGACCAGCGGGCGATACCGAGGTCGGTCAGCTTCGCGGTGCCGTCGTCGGTGATGAGGATGTTGCCTGGCTTGACGTCGCGGTGCACCATGCCGACGTCGTGCATGGCAGCCAGGGCGGCCGCGATTTGCGCGCCGATGCGCGCCACGTCGTCCGGCGGCAGTGGCCCCTCCGCCTCCAGGATGGTGGAGAGGCTGCGCGAGGGCAGGTACTCCATGACCAGCCAGCGGTCGTCCCCATCCAGCACGGCGTCGAACACGGTCACCACGTGTGGATGGTGTAGACCGGCCCCGATCCGCGCCTCACGACGGATTTGCCCGTTGTCGCCGACCTGGGAACGTTTGAGGGCCACCACTCGACCCAGTTCGACGTCTGTGGCCCGCCACACGACGCCCATTCCGCCCGCGCCAACCGGCTCGTCCAACCGGTAACGCCCGGCGACCAGTTGCTCACGCACATGTCGGACGATAGCAGTCCGGTTTCGTGCGGTGAACCAGTTTCCGCGAGGCGTCAGGAGAGAATGGCGTCGGATTCAGGCGATGTGATTCCCGTACACCGCATCGGAATTTTCCTGATATGCCCTCAAGTCCGCGTGTCCGCGGCGGGTCCGGTCTCGGTGGACCCATCGCCCAGGATGGCTTCGCCCTTGGTCAGCCAGGCGATACCGAAGGCGAAGGTCGCGGCGGTCTCCAACCACAGGGCGGGCCGCAGATCACGGGTCTGGGCGTCGAAGAACCAGGCGCACACCACGATCAGTGCCAAGCTGACCAGGATGACCACACCGCTGACGAAGTAGACACGGTTGCGCTGGAGCTTGCGGTGGGTGGGCACCGCCTTGTCCGTCTTGCGGAACAGGATGAGACAGAAGTACGCCAGCGACAGGAAGAAGACGGCGGCGAACACGATGTGCACGACGCCGATGATCTGCTGGCCCTGGGTCGCGTCCGGCGGTCTGGTCGGGAGCAGTGCGACACCGATGACCGAGACCGCGGCGATGTTGCCGACGATGTCGTCGACCGAGTCGTATCCCCGGTAGGACAACAGGAACACGCCCATCGCACACAGGGCGCCAACGTAGATGTCGCGCATGCCGCTGTAGTAGTAACCGCTGACGGAACTCAGCAGCGCCCCGTCCGCGATGAGGTTGCCGACGATCAAGACGATCGGCAGACCGATGCCGATCGCGCCGATGGCCCGACGCAGGTAGAGGTAGGAGTGAACGAGTGTGTGCTGGGGCGATGTGATCACCGGGCGCATGGCCGCCTCCGGTCGCTCGACATGCTGAGCCACTCTGCGAAGTATTGGCGGCCCACGACCGGATTATAGGGGTTTGGGTGATCTTCCTCGCGCGGTGCGGCCGTTCGTGTGACAGCGTGCCGCCTGCCATGGCGAGATTGGTCGGAGACGGGAAAGCGCCCAGCGACAGCATTCGCTGGGCGCCCTCCCGGTCGTGTCAGCTCGTCAACGCCCAGCTATCGATGTAGCCGGTGTCGTTGACCTCGACATCCCGCACCCGCAGCTTCCAGGTGCCGTTGCGGGACTCACTCGACAGATTGACCGTGTATGTCGCGCTGACGTTGTCTGCGCTGTCACTGCCCGACGAATTCTTCAGGCGGTACGCCGAACCATCCGGCGCGACCAGGTCGACGACCAGGTCACCGCGCCAGGTGTGCACGATCGCGACCCGCACAGTGCTCGACGCCGACGCCGTACCGGTGCACGAGGAAGAGACCGGGCTCTCCACGGTGGCGTTGTCGACAATGTTGACGTTGGTATCGTTGGTGAGGGTCTCACAGGAATCGCCGCCCGAGCCCGATCCGGTGGTAAGCGACCAGGTGTCGAGCTTGCCGGTGTCGTTGACCTCGACGTCCTGCACGCGCAGCTTCCACGTACCGTTCGCCGTCTCGGCGGACAGGTTGACAGGGTAGGTCTTGACGATGTTGTCGGCACTGCCACCCGTCTTGTTGTGTAGCACGTAAGCGCTTCCGTCAGGTGCGATCAGCGAGACGACGAGGTCCCCGACGTAGGTGTGGACGATGTTGACGTTCACGGACGCGCTCGCCGAAGCATTGCCCGGACAACCGGCCACGCTCACCGAGCTTTCCACCGTCGCGTTGTCGGCGATCGGGTAGTCGGTGCCGTTTGTGACGACCGAGCAGGAACCCGCCGTGTTCACCGTCCAACTGAATGTGGCCGAACCGGTCTTCGCCGGAGTCGAGCCGTCGCGGGCGGTGATGGTCACCGTCGACGTGCCCGCCGAGGTGGGGGTGCCGGTGATCGTTCCGGTTGACGCGCTGATCGATAGGCCCGCCGGCAGTCCGGTGGCTGACCAACCGTACGGCGAAGTGCCGCCCGAGGCCCTGTTCGTCAGGTTCACCGCGGTGCCCACCGTGCTCGACTGGTCGCCCGGGTTCGTGACGGCGACGGTGGTTCCGCCACCGCCGTTCATGAATCCGGTGTAGAGCAAGCGGTTCGGCGAGGCACTGGTCAGGCCGCTCAGCTTGTTCGCCGAGCTGTTGGTGACCAGAGCGTCACGCACCTGTTGCGGCGTCGCAGAAGGGTTCTGTCCCAGGTAGACCGCCGCGGCGCCCGCGACATGTGGGGAGGCCATCGATGTGCCGGACATGGTCCTGCTGCCGGTGTTGCTGGAATGGGACGCCGAGACGATGTCCGTCCCCGGTGCCCAGATGTCGAGGCACGTGCCCCAACTGCTGGTGCCCGCCTTGCCGTCCGTACGGGTGCTGTTGCCGACGGTGACCGCCGCGGGCACGAGTTGTGGGCTGTAGTAGCACGCGTCGTCGTTGGAGTTGCCCGCCGCCTGAACGAACTGGACGCCGCTGGCGATCAGCGACTTCACCGCGTTGTCCAGGCTCGGGTCCGAACAGCGCTGCTGGCACCCGATGCTGTAGTTGACGACAGCGGGCTTCACCGCGTTGTTCCTGACCCAGTTGATACCCGCCAAAATGCCGTCATTGGTGCCGGAACCCTGGCAGTTGAGCACGCGCACGGCCGAGATCGTCGATTTCTTGGCGATGCCGTAAGTGGTACCCGCCGCGGTGCCCGCGACGTGCGTACCGTGGCCGTGGCAGTCCGACGGGGTGTTGTCGTTGTCGACGAAGTCATAGCCCGCGGCCATGCGCCCGGAGAAGTCGGCGTGGCTCGCGTTGACACCGGAGTCCATGACGTAGACCCGGCTGCCCTGACCAGGGTTGGCCGGGTAGGTGAAGGTGCTGTTCAGTGGCAGGTCGCGCTGGTCTACCCGGTCGTCACCCCAGTTCGGCGGATTGGTCTGGGTATCGATGGCGACCATGTAGTGCGCCTGCTGGACGTACTCGACCGTGGGGTCCTTGGCGACGTTCTTGGCCTGTGCCTCGGACATGGTGGCCGAGTAACCATTGATGATCTCGAGATTGTGCCGGACCTGACCACCGTGCTTGCGGGTCATGCCTGCCGCGGCGGCGGTGACCGACGTCGCCGTCGAGCTGTTCTTGAACTTCACGATATAGCGGTCGGGCGCGGTGCCTGGAGCATTCAGGTTCGCGATGGTGACATCGCTTTCGGTCGAGTGTGCGGGAATGGACACCACGGTCACGCAGGTCGCGACGCCCACACCCAACAGGAGCATCCGGGAAACGTTGCTTCGTAACAGGGTACGTTTCATTGACGTAGGTTCCTCACTGTGCAGGGTTCGGGCGGAAAGGTCGCGGTCGACAAACTCCGCTGCCCTCGATGAACTGCCCGCGCAGGCATCCTGCCAGCCAAAACGCGATTTGAGAAGACCCTGTGGCGAGTCGATCATTGCTCAGCGATGAGCGTTGCCGGAAATGATCTCGAAAAACTCGGACACGAGATCGAGTCACCTTTGGCCCGGCGGTCGGACTAGTGCTGATATGGCTGATTGGTATGACTGGGGGTTTTGGCAGGTTCTATCGGAACCACGCGGTGATGGAGTAAATCCAGCCCAGGCGATTAGGTGCGGTCCTGTGAGTCATCGGGGCCAAGGGACGATGGCGGCGATGGTGAGTGGGCTTGGTGGTCGGCGGCGCGGCGGGAGAACCGGCTTGAGTGGAGCGCCGGATCACGCGGTGAACCGAGGAGGTAGCGGGGGCCGGCGGTTCGTGATGTGTGGTGACGGCTCGCGTCCCACCCCTGTCAGGTCACCGGGTTCCGCTCAGCGCGGGGTGGTGATGTCCGCCCGCCACAGGGTCTGATCGTTTTCGTCTTGCCCAGCCAGCACATACACGCTGTTGCCGACGCTGATGACGTCGGTGACCGTCCCGGCCGGGCCGGTCATCTGACGGACGACCCAGTTCCCGTCGCGATGCTGCGCGATCGTGCCCCGGCCGTCGTCGGTGTACACGTGGGTCACGTGACCGTCGATCCAGATCGGTGCCGTCATCTTGTCCTTGTCGTTCACCTCGACAGGTGGTGCACCGCCGACACGCTCCCATCGTTCGTCAGTCAATCGCCATAACGCCAGCTTGCCGTCGACGCGGCCTGATACCGCACATTCGTTGTCCTGACAGCGAATCGCGCTCGCCGCGCCATTGCTGCCCGCGTCCGGCAGTGCGGTCTTGGTCCACTCGCCGCCGGTCAGTCGCCACACCACGGGTACCGGGGTGCCCGCCAGTTCCCAGCCCGCGACAAGGACATCGGACCGGTGTGCCGCCGCCGAAGTCGGAAACGCGAGCGCGTCCGGCGTGCTCTCCAGCGCGGTCCCGGCTGAACTCCGGCGATTCCACGTGTCCCCATCCGGCGTCCACACCGCCGCGTCCATCCCGACTCGCCTGCCCTCCCACGAACCGACCAACAGGGCAGCCTCCGGTGTCTGCACCGCCCCGACGAGGTCACCCGCGCCATAACCGCCGAACGTGCTGAAGCCCTGTGGCTGCTCCTCGATCCCCTCGGCGAGCGATCCGCCCCACACGCTCCACAGAACATTGCCGTGCGCACCGCCGCGTTCCCCGCCGAGCGCCACCACACGGCTGTCCACAATGGAGAGAGATACCCACCGCGCCAACTGCCCGTACGGGCTGGCCGCACGCACCGGGATCTCGTTCAGTGCGCCGTCGGCCCCACGGTGGAGAAGTCCCGGAACTGTCGGCTGCCCCTCGCGCCGAACGCCCACCACCACATCGTCACCGGTGACGGCCATCGTGACCGGTGACGACCCGTCCGGCAGATCGACGGCCGCGAAGGTCACGGTGTCGGGTCCGGTGTCACCACAGGCCGTCAGCAAGAGCAAGGCGGTCAGCGCACACCCCAGTCGTTCGAACATGCCCGCCAGTATGCGGCTCGGTCGCCGAAAACTGCGACGACACAGCGAGGTTCTGGCCTCAGCGGTCCGGGCGGGCGCGGCTGTGGGGAGGTGTGAGAGGTGTGGTGAGGTCGACCGGTGGGGGACTCATTCGCGATGTCGTTGCCAGACAGGGGCACCGAGTATCGATCGTCGACCGTGGGAGTTCCTGTCGTGGAGGTGGGGATACGGCTCTGGCGAATGATCGATGGTGGGCGCCGTGTGTGCGTGAATCCGTTGTGAGTGCATAAGTCCACCATGCCCACACTTGGTCGAATCCGCACCACTCATTCGGTTGAATCTGTTATGAGATGCTGGTCGCGCCGAGCATGAGGGGGACGAGCGTGCGAGTGCCCTACACCGATCCTGGCGTACCGGATGGCCGTGGACCGGCGCGATACCTGTGGTGGCTTGTCGTTCGCCAATGGCCCAGGGTGCTGCGCGGCGCGACGTGGAGCAGTCTGTGGATGGTCGGTCTGATGCTGCCGCCCTACTTTGTCGCGCGGGCGATCGATGAGGGCCTCCGCGAACGCGATCTGGTCGCGCTGACATGGTGGGCGGGTGCGGTCATCGTGGTCGGGGTGATCAACGCGGTGCTCGGCATGGTGCGGCACCGGACGATGACTTTCATCAGGACCGACGCCGCCTACCGCACAGTCCAGGTCGTCACCCGGCGCATTGTCGAACTCGGTGCCGCCCTGCCGCGTCGAGTGTCGGTCGGTGAGCTGACCAACATCCAGTCGGCCGATATCAGCCGGATCGCGCGGACGCTGACGGTCACCGGCCCCGGTGTCGGTGCGATCGTGGCGTACACGGCGATCGCCGTCATGCTGTTCACGATCTCCGGCGTCCTCGCGGTCGTCGTCCTGCTCGGCGTGCCGTTCCTGGTTGTGGTCGTCGGCCCCTTGCTCACCCGGCTGCGGGACGCGGAGAGCGAATATCGCGACAAACAAGGCGAACTGACCGCGCGGGCGGGCGACATCGTGGCAGGTTTGCGTGTGCTGTGTGGCATTGGCGGAAAAGCCACTTTCGCCGCGCGCTACCGGCAGCGGTCGCAAGCTTTGATCGCGGACGGCTACCGGGTCGGTGCGATCACGAGCTGGGTCCAGGCCGTCGGGGCTTGTCTGCCCGTGCTCTTCCTGGGCGCGATCGTGTGGATCTCGGCCAGGATGGCGGCGAGCGGCGCGATCTCCGTGGGCGACATGGTTGCCGTATATGGATATGTGGCAGTGCTCGTCGTTCCGGTGGCGTTCTTCATCGAGGGTGTCGACGACATCACCCGGGGCCTGGTTTCCGCCGCCAGGGTGGTGGCGATCCTCGCACTGAGGTCCGATATCGCCGACACGGCGACCGACCGAGGACCGGACGGTCCGGCGCCACTGCGCGATCCGGAGTCCGGACTCGTCCTGCCGCCCGGTCGGATGGTCGCGCTCGCCGCCGCCCAACCCGCCGAGGCCATCGCCGTCGTGGACCGGCTTGGTCGTTACGTCGACTCCGCGGTCAGATGGGGCGATGTCGCGCTGTCCGAGGTCTCGCTGACCGAGGTGCGGAGCCGTGTCCTGGTCGCGGACAACGACGCGCACCTGTTCGCCGGGTCGCTACGCGACATGATCGCCACCCGAGCCGACCACGCCGACGTCGAGATCAAGTTCGCGCTGCACACCGCCAACGCCGAGGACATCGTCGACGTGCTGCCAGACGGCCTCGACACCCTTATGCGGGCGCAGGGCAGCGATCTGTCCGGTGGCCAACGCCAGCGGGTGCGGCTCGTGCGCGCACTGCTCGCCAACCCCGAGGTGCTTGTCCTGGTGGAGCCGACATCCGCGGTGGACGCCCACACCGAGGCCGTGATCGCGAGGCGGGTACACGCAGCCAGGGAAGGACGTACGACCCTTGTCGTCGGTACCTCGCCGCTGTTGCTCGATCAAGCGGACGAGGTCGCGTATCTCGTCGATGGTGTTGTGGCCGCTGTCGGTCCCCACGGCGCGTTGCTCGCCGCTGAGCCTGGCTATCGGGCCTTGGTGTTCCGTAGTGGTGACGAGTGATGGACACACTTCCCATCGCCGACCGAGCGACCGTCCGCCGCGCCGGATGGAGTCTGCTCGCCGCTGACCGAGGCGCGCTCACTGTCGTGATCCTGTTGACCAGTTTGGCGGCGCTCGCGGGCCTGGCGGGCCCATGGCTGCTCGGACGGATTATCGATCATGTCCACGAGGGCACATCCGCGATCGATCTGACCGCGCTCGCCGTAGTCGGATTCGCGGTGGCTCAACTGGTTTTTCTTCGCTTCGCGCGCTATACCGCGTACCGCCTGGGTGAACGCGCGCTGGCCCGGCTACGAGAGGGCTTCGTCGCCGACACTCTCGCGTTGCCCATTCGCGTCGTAGAGAAGGCTGGTACGGGTGACCTGATGATCAGGTCCGCCGCCGATGTGACGACGGTGGGCGCCACACTGCGCGACGCGGCCCCGGATGTCGCCATCTGCGTGGTGCAGATCGTGTTCATCCTTGGTGCGACGTTCCTGTTGCATCCCGTGCTCGGCCTATGTGCGCTGGCAGGCATGCCTTTGCTCTGGTTCGTGGCGCGGTGGTATCTGGCCCGCGCCAGAGACGCCTACCTCGCGGAGGGCGCCGCAACCTCCGACATCGCCGAGAGTCTCGCGGCCACGGCTGCCGGAGCACGGACTGTCGAAGCGTTCGGTCTAAGTGCCCGGCGGGTCGCCGACGCGGACACGGCAGTCGACACCGGCTACCACGCCCGCGTTCGCACACTGTTCTTGCGGTCAGTCCTGTTCCCTGTCATGGAGGCCGCGCAAGCGCTGCCTACCGCAACGGTCTTGCTCGTCGGTGGAATGGCCTATGTGGACGGAATGGTGAGTCTCGGCGCCGCCGTCACGGGCAGTCTCTACATGTGGCAGCTTGTCGCCCCCGTCAACCTTGTGCTGCAATGGATGGAGCAGTTGCAGAGCAGCGGCGCCGCTTTCGCCAGGATCAAGGGTGTCGGCCTCGTGCCGGTCGATGTCGAGTCGACCACGCGGACACCGATGGATGACCGGATCGAAGTACGCGGCGTGAGTTACGCCTACGTCGACGGACATGACGTGCTGCACGACGTCGACCTCGTCATCCGGCCGGGCGAACGGCTGGCGATCGTCGGCCCGTCCGGTGCCGGAAAGTCCACTTTGGGCAGACTGCTCTCCGGTGCTGATGTCCCGCGTACGGGCCACATCCAGGTCGGTGGTGTGCCGGTCGCCGAACTGCCCGCCGACGAGCTGGGGAAACGAATCGCCCTGGTCACCCAGGAACATCACGTGTTCCTCGGTACGCCGCGGGACAACCTGGCGCTGGCCGCCCCGGAAACCGACGACACCACCATGCGGGCGGCACTGGTCGCGGTGGACGCCCACTGGGCGATCGAGGCCCTCGACGCGCCGCTGGGACCCGGTGGTCTCATCATGGATGCGGCCAAAGCTCAGCAATTGGCTCTGGCCAGAGTTGTCTTGGCCGACCCGCACACGGTTGTCCTGGACGAAGCCACGTCACTGCTCGACCCGACCACGGCACGGCACACCGAACGGTCACTGGCCGCGGTGCTGCGCGGCCGGACGGTCATCGCCATCGCCCACCGCCTGCACACCGCGCACGACGCCGACCGCGTGGCCGTGGTCGAAGCGGGGCGGATCACCGAACTCGGGTCACACAGCGACCTGATCGCGGCGGACGGTCCTTACGCGGCACTGTGGCGATCGTGGCACGGTGCCGCCTGATCGTCCATGATGTGCCGACAACCAGGCCAACTCGCGCTTCCCGGCGATCAGCCGGTGCGCCGCCGCATGATGACTGTCACGACAACAGCCAGAAGGGCAACCGCCCCAAGCACAATCGGCCACCAGGTCATTCCAGGGTCGCTGTCCGGGCTGTCCACAGTCGCCGCGGAAGCCACAACACTTGTCGTCGGTGCAGGTGGGACCATGGTCGTGGTCGGCACGGCCGCTGCCGCCAGGGTGAACGTGAAACTGCTGCTGGTCGCATCCCCGTCGTCGGCGACAACCTTGTACGCGACCGTGTGTGCCCCAGCCACGGTCGGTGTGAACGGCACCGAGACGACTGTCCCGCTGACCTGCGTCGCCCCACTCGCGGGCGCGTTGTCCGGCCCGGTGATGGTGACCGTGATGCCGCCTTCCCGCAGTGCCTCACTGAAGGTCAGCGTCACCGAGGGAGGCGCCACCTGGAGCGTCGAGTCCTTGGCCGGATCGCTCGACTTCAACGAATTGTGCGCCCATGCCTGCGCCGCGCCAGCGAACAGCATGCCGACGACGAGGGCAAGGACTACACCGACAGACCGACCACGGTGACGTGTCATTCGCGCGACGCCTCTCAGATTCCGACCCGGATAGCTGCTCGCGAGCATAGACACGTCAAAGGCGTTTACCTGACCGCACAAGTGAGACGACGGGGAATCGGCGTCCACTGTCCGGTCGCGACGACCCGTGCGAAGCCGTCATCGGCTGTGGAGCAGCTCGCCGATCGGGCGGTGTGGGTCTACTTCGACGCCGAGCGCGCGGTAGTTGCTGTCGAGGACGGCCCAGATCGATCTGCTCAGGAACTCCGCGAGTTCGGTGCCGGTCAGGGTCTGCTGCCTGTCGGCGAGCCAGCGGTTGACCGTCGCGTCGACGAACCCGACCAGGCCGAACGCGATGGATGGCGCCAGGTCCGTGTCTTTGTCGGATAGCGTGAACAGGCTGGAGAACAACTCGGCCGCACGCGCCGCGATCGCCGCCTTCGTGCCCGCCACCACCCGCGAACCTCCTGCGGGCGCTCGCGTGCCCGCGCCGAGGAAGGCGTGCAGTCGTGGATGCCGTGCGATCCAGTCCAGGTAGGTGTCGACCACCCGCCGGATCGCCGCGAGCACGGTGCCGTCCGGGCGCGGTGTGGGGGTGAGCCTGACCATCAGGCCGTCGATGATGCGTTGCCGGATCTGTTCGTCCAGGTCGGCCCGGTCGGTGAAATGTCGGTAGACCACCGACCGG
>JALZNB010000587.1 GCA_030857905.1 Actinomycetota bacterium | reverse complement strand
CACGGGCCGATCGCTGACAGGGTACAAAGTAGAAGGGCCTCTGCAGGTCGTGATCGAGATGTGGTGTCAAGATCACTAGCAGAGGCCCTTCCCATGCCTGACACCGGGCTCAAGGACAGGCTCTAAGGGCGTGAGGCGATGAAGACAAGCTCACGACCAGGCCGGTCCGGGGCGTCACGAACCTCGTCGACGATGTAGCCGTGCTCGGTCAGGTCGGCCGCCACCTCGTCACGCTCGCGAAAGCGCAACGTCGAGTCCGAGGTCAGCACCTGCCCGTCCGCGGCGAACACGAACGACGAGCGGAACGTCACCAACGGCTCAGAGACGTCGAGCACATCGTCCCAGTGTTCGACCACGCCGACGCCGTCGACCTCAATCCGTTGGTACCTCGTCGCACGGTTCCACTGTTCCCACGCCCGTTTGCCCGGGTCCCTGGTCTCGAATACAAGGTGGCCGCCTGGCCGCAACGCGTCGTGGACACCGCTCAGGGTGCCCGCCCAGTTTGTCTGGTCGACGATGGCCTGGGCAACGTTGGCGGTCATCGTGGCGAGGTCCACGCGCATCGGGGGCAAGGCCGTCGCGTCGCCGTGAATCCAGGTCACCCGCTCGGCGTTCGGCTTGGCCCGGGCGACCTGGAGCGAGGCGCCCGCCGGTTCGACGCCGGTCACGTCGAGGCCGCGGGCGGCAAGTAGGAGGGCGAAGGTGCCGGTGCCGCAGCCGACGTCGAGCACCCGGCGCGCGCCCAACTCCTCGACAATCGCCGCGTAGACGGCGAGGTCACTGCGATCGGGGTACAGCGGGTCGTAGATCGCGGCCAGGCGGTGGTGCTCGTAGCTCGCGTCCGCCATGCGATCGAGGCTAGGCGGTGTCCTGGTCGCGGGCGAGTGAATTAACCGCGATGGGCGCGATCCGGGCGACGGCGGCACGGGCCCTGGCCGCGGTGCCCGCCTCGACGCTGACGACGGTGACGACCGGGCCCTTGGCGAGGATCAGCGTGCAGATCGACAGGCGCTGCGCGGTGGCGCACCAACTGTCCTTGGCGTCCACATCGGACAGTGCGGTGACGTCGACGCCCTCGTCGATGCGATAAGGGGTGCCCTCGACGCGGAACGTGCCGCAGGTGAGCGCTTCGCGAACCGTGCCGACCGTGACCGCCGCGTCATCGGGATAGCCCGCGACATACTGGCGCAGCATCGATCCACTGGCGTAACGCCACGTGGTCCGCACGCCCGCTGTGGCCGTCCCCAGTTCCGCGCCGCAGTCGGGTAGGACCGCCAGGACCTCGGGCACCGGCGCGCCCTGAGCGATGACCCCTTCGGCCTTCAAATCCTTCTCGGTCATCGCGGCGGCGACGGCCTGATCGGATCGAGCGGGTGCCGACGACGTGGCCGTGGGCGAACTGGTGGCACCCACCACCGGTGCGGTGGACACGGGCACCGTGGGCGGGGCCGGGGCGTCGTAATAGCTGTAAAGATCGTTCGGCCGGTTCGAGCATCCGGCGACCAACAGCACGGCGGCACCGACGACGGTCAGAGCCTGGGCTCGACGCACAGAACGTCCCCTTGGTGGGTCGATGACGGGATCATCGGCAAACTACCGGGTCTCGATCATCACGCGGCAAGAGGGTTCACGGCGAATATCCGGGAACGACGATGACAGGTCGGTAGACGCCACGATGGGTCCCGTGCGGATCACGGGACCCATCGTGGCGTCGGTGGCGCTTAGAGGTACTGGCCGGTGTTGGTGGCCGTGTCTATCGCCCGACCCGAATCCTGGTTCTTACCGGTGACCAGGGTGCGGATGTAGACGATGCGCTCGCCCTTCTTGCCCGAGATCCGTGCCCAGTCGTCCGGGTTGGTCGTGTTGGGCAGGTCCTCGTTCTCGGCGAACTCGTCGACGATGGCGTCCAGGAGGTGCTGCACGCGCAGACCGCGCTGCTTGGTCTCGAGCACCATCTTGATCGCCGACTTCTTCGCCCGGTCGACGATGTTCTGGATCATCGCGCCGGAGTTGAAGTCCCGGAAGTACAGGACTTCCTTGTCGCCGTTGGCATAGGTGACCTCAAGGAAACGGTTCTCCTCGGTCTCCTCGTACATGCGCTCGACGGTGTGCTGGATCATCGCGTCGATGCACGCCCGCGCGTCGCCGTGGAACTCGGCGAGGTCGTCGACGTGGATCGGCAGGGTGGTCGTGAGGTACTTGGAGAAGATGTCCTTCGCCGCCTCCGCGTCCGGCCGCTCGATCTTGATCTTCACGTCGAGCCTGCCGGGTCGCAGGATCGCCGGGTCGATCATGTCCTCGCGGTTGGACGCGCCGATGACGATGACGTTCTCCAGGCCCTCCACACCGTCGATCTCACTGAGCAACTGCGGAACGATCGTGGTCTCCACATCGGAGGACACGCCGCTGCCGCGAGTACGGAAGATCGAGTCCATCTCGTCGAAGAACACGATCACCGGGGTGCCCTCGGACGCCTTCTCACGGGCCCGCTGGAAGATCATCCGGATGTGCCGCTCGGTCTCGCCGACGAACTTGTTGAGCAGCTCGGGGCCCTTGATGTTGAGGAAGTACGACTTGGCGTCCTTGGGCGCGCTGTCGCCACGGGCTGCCGCGACCTTCTTCGCCAACGAGTTGGCGACGGCCTTGGCGATCAGTGTCTTGCCGCAGCCGGGAGGGCCGTAGAGCAGCACGCCCTTGGGCGGGCGCAACTCGTACTCGGCGAAGAGGTCCTTGTGCAGGAAAGGCAGCTCGACCGCGTCACGGATCTGCTCGATCTGCCGGAACAGGCCACCGATGTCGGTGTAGTCGACATCGGGCACCTCCTCCAACACGAGATCCTCGACCTCGGCCTTGGGGACACGCTCGTAGGCGTAGCCGGACTTGGTGTCCACCAACAGGGAATCACCGGGTTTGAGCGTGGACTCGATCAACGGGTCGGCCAGCCACACGACACGCTCCTCGTCGGCGTGGCCGACGACCAGTGCGCGGCTGGCGATCTCTTCGCCGTCGACGGTGAGCAGCTCGCGCAGCGTCGACACCTCGCCGGTGCGCTCGAACCCACCGCCTTCGACCACCGTGAGGGCTTCGTTGAGGCGAACCGATTGGCCGCGGCGCAACGTGCCCGCCTCGACCGCCGGGGACACCGAGACCCGCATCTTGCGGCCCGCGGTGAACACGTCGACCGTGCTGTCCTCGTACTGGCTGAGGAACACGCCGTAGCCGCTGGGCGGCTGGGCGAGCCGATCGACCTCTTCGCGCAGCGCGAGCAGCTGGCTGCGCGCTTCGCGCAACGTGTCGACCAGCTTGGCGTTCCGCTCGGTGAGCTGGCTCACTCGTTCGGACGCTTCGGCGAGTCGCTGCTCGAGCAACCTCGAGTGTCGTGGTGATTCCGTTAGTTTCCGGCGCAGCAGCGAGAGTTCCTCTTCGAGGAATCGGATCTGCGCGGCCTCGGACCGATCGGCGTGCTCGGTCTCCTGGCCTGGCGTGTCACCGTGCTCACTGTCGGCGTCTTCTGGCCGACTGCCGGGATGATCGTGCTGCATGTCGGCACCTCCTCCCGAACTCGTACCCCCTACGGTACCGGCGATCACCGACATAAACCGAGCATCCGAATGTCGGAACCTGCGTGTCATGCCCGTGACACCCGCTCGGACGCACTTGATGCGCCGATCCGGTACCCCTGTCCACTATGAGAACGCTACGGTCTGTCGGCGGATACGCCGACTGTGCGCGACGGAAACACCACGGGGCGCGGTGATCGGCGGTGGGATTTCTTCGCGACCGCCCTGTGACCGGCGTCACCCCCCTCGGGACGGGACCTCGTGTCGTCGCCCGGGTCGTCCCGGGCCGCGAGCCGCGAGTGCCTGGCAATAGCATGGACATCCTTCCCTCGGGATAGGTTTCGAGTGGAACGCGATGGCCGTCGGGGACGTCTATCGAACAAGCCACCGATCGTGCGTTTCGCGCCAAACCGAGGACAAGAGGAGTCAGGGGCGACCATGACGTACCCACCGCAGCAGCCCGGGCCCTATGGGCAACAGCCACAGCAGCCGGGCGGCTACGGACAGCAGCCTGACCCCTGGGCCCAGCCGCAACCGCAGCCGACGACCCAGTACCAGGGCCTTGGTGGCTTTCCCGGCGCGGGCGGCGGTCCTCCTCCCCCGCCGAAGAAGTCCAACGTCGGCCAGATCGTGGCCATCGTGCTGATCGCGCTACTTCTGCTCGGCGGGGCAGGCGTCGGCGTGTACTTCCTGAACAAGGACGGCGAGCCCTCGGCGACCGGCGGTGGCGAGACGACCACGACGAGGAAGAACTCCCCGACGACGAGCGAGTCTCCCTCGGAGACGACCGAGACGACCTCCGAGCGGGAGTCCACCTCGCAGCGTCCACCCGACGGGCCGTCGACCACCGGTAGCGCCCCCCGGGAGATCGTCGACGCCTACGTCGACGCGTACAAGACGAAAAGCTTCTCGTCGGTGACGAACGGGGCCTGTGAGGCCTACAAGAAGAAGTACGGCACCGACACCACCGAGTTGGAGACGAAACTCTCCGAATTCGACATCACCGCGACGGCACAGGGTGAACCCGAGGTCAAGGGCACGACCGCGACGGCCAAGATCGACCTGACCCTCAGCAAGGGCACGGAGAGCAAGGACGCCAGCATCAAGATCAAGATCGTCAAGGAGAGCGGCGAGTGGCGGTTCTGCGGGGAGGAAGCCGCCTAGGACTCGGCCGAGTCCACCGCGAGGCGCTCATCTCATCCCGCCGAACGACCTGAGGAGTCGGGGCATCATGACTTACCCACCACAGCAACCCGGCCCGTATGGGCAGGACCCCTACGGCCAGCAGCAGCCCGGCCCTTACGGCCAGCAACCCGGATACGGCCAGGACCCGTACGCACAGCAGCAGCCGGGGCCGGACCCGTATGGCCAACAGCAGTACGGGCAGCCGCAGTACGGACAGCAGCCACAGTTCGTGCAGAAGGACCCGTACGGCAATCCCTACCCCGGCGGGTACGGCCAGCCGGGCGGCGGCCCGCCGAAGAACAACTCGGGCAAGATCGTCGCCATCGTGGTGATCGCCCTGCTCGTCCTCGGGGGCGCCGGGGTCGGCGTGTACTTCCTGACCAAGGAGGACAGGCCCGTGGCGACCGGCGGCGGTGGCGAGTCCACGACCACCAAGGCCCCGAAGTCGACCACCGAGCGCACCTCGGAGTCCGAGAGGTCCACGACCACCAGGCCGACCAAGACCAGCGGTGGCGGGGGTGGCGGCGGCGGAGGTGGCACCGACCTCAAAGCCGCGGGCGCGAAGTACGCGGCGGCGGTCAACGACAAGGATGAGGCCACGGCGACCAGCCTCACCTGCGACGGCACCGAACCCGGCATCATGTACACCAGTGTCGTCCCGGCCAACGGCAAGGTGGAGGTCGTCGGCGAGCCCGAGGTGCACGGCGACTTCGGCGGGTCGGTGAGCACCAAGGTGGTCATCAGCGGCACCGATCCCATCGACTTCCCGATCGTGTTCCAGAAGAACAGCAAGGGATACTGCGTCTCCCTCTGAGCACCCATGGCATTCGGTCGATGGTTCGATCGGCCAGAAGACGACAACTGCCCCACCGGCTCCCGGTGGGGCAGTTGTCGATCACGGGTATGGAGATCGCCCGGGTTCGCCTCGCGGGCGGACATGGTGTCACCCCGCGAGGTGAGGACTATCCCTTGGACGGACGCCGCTGAGGGCGAGGGGCGACGACCCCGTCCGCCAGCCGCCGGGCCGTCACCAGGAACGCCGTGTGGGCGATCATGCGGTGTTCCGGCCGGACCGCCAGCCCGACCGCGTGCCACGGCCGGATCAGCGTCTCCCACGCGTCGGGCTCGGTCCAGCACTGCTGGGCGCGCAACGCCTCCACCACGCGGGAAAGCTGGGTCGTGGTCGCCACGTAGGCGACCAGCACCCCGCCGGGAATCAGGCTCGACATGACCGTGGGCAGCACCTCCCATGGCGCCACCATGTCCAGGATGACCCGGTCGACCTCACCGGTGTGCGTGGCCAGGTCGGCCACGGTCAGGGTCCAGTTCTCGGGATGTTCCCCATAGAACTGGATCACGTTCCGCTCGGCGTGCACGGCGTGGTCGTCGCGGATCTCGTAGGACTGGACGGTCCCGGTCGGCCCGACCGCGCGCAACAGCGAGCAGGTCAACGCACCCGACCCGGCGCCTGCCTCGAGAACGCGGGCGCCGGGGAAGATGTCGCCCTGCATGACGATCTGCGCGGCGTCCTTCGGGTAGATGACCTGCGCGCCACGCGGCATGGACAGCACGTAGTCGGTCAACAGGGGCCGCAGCGCGAGATACGAGGTGCCCGCGGCGGAGGCGACGACACAGCCCTCCGGCTGGCCGATCACGTCGTCGTGGGCGAGGGCGCCCCGATGGGTGTGGTACTTCTCCCCCTCCTCCAGGATGAGGGTGTAGTGCCTGCCCTTGGGGTCGGTGAGCTGGACCCTGTCGCCTGCCTCGAATGGGCCGCTGACCTTGCGTACCGCCACCGATGTCTCGCTTTCCACCTGAACTGAACCGACGAGAGATGGTCGCAGAAGGACCAGGCGGCTAGTCGCGTGGGTGGGCGGCGAGTGCGGCGTTGAGGTCTTCGCGGCGCAGGACCCCCGCCGGGCGTCCGTTCTCGTCAACCACTACGAACTGCCAGGCCGCGGTCTCGTGGACGCGGGCGACGATGTCGTCGCCGGGCTCGGTGGTGAGCAGCACCGACTCGGGGCGGATCGGTTCCGCGGCCTGTTCGGCCGGGGAGAACGGCGACCGCGCGGCCAGCCGGGTGGCGGCGACCTCGTCCAACAGGCCCGCGGCGACACCGTCGGCTCGGACCAGCACGACCCCGCGCCCGGCCGCCGCGGCGAGCGCGTCCGCGACCGGGCTCTCGGCGGGCAGTTGCAGGATCGGGCGGATCAGATCGGCCAGACGAAGGCCGTCGGGCCAGGTCCGACGCCGTTCGGCGGCCAATTCGCCGCCCGCGCCCGCGACGACGAACCAGGCGGTGAGGACACAAACGCCCAGTCGCAGCCAGCGGTCGGGGCTCTCCTGGGCAAGACCCCAGAGCGCCCACAGGATCAACAGTCCCGCGACGACCCAACCGCCGAAGACAGCGGCCTTGGTGCCAGTCCCCCGGTTGCCGGTCAGTGACCAGACGCCCGCGCGCAGCATCCGGCCGCCGTCGAGCGGCAAGCCGGGCAACAGGTTGAACACCCCGACCGCCACGTTGGCGAACGCGCATTCGAGCACGAGCAGCCATATCGCGCCCTCTGACGGCATGGCGAGTAGTGCCGCGCCGCACATCGCGGCCAGCAACACCGACACGGCGGGCCCGGCGACCGCGACCATCCCCTCGTGCGCGGGTCTCCGCGGGGTGCGGGCGATCTCAGCGAGGCCACCGAGCAGAAAGAGCCGCACACGGCGAACCGGTAGTCCGAGACGCAGGGCGACGACACAGTGGCCAAGCTCATGGGCCAGAACAGACGCACCCAGCAGGACCGCGAACGCGGCGGCCAACACGTAAGACGTCAACGAGGACGCGCCCGGCATCAAATCGCCGACAAGCGGTGCGTAGAACACGACGACAGCGGCCGAGCCCACCCACCATGACGGCGCCAGCACCACCGGCACACCCCTGTAGCGGAACAGCAACAAGCCGCCCGCCGGGTATGTGGTGCTCAACATCCCGCACAGCCTAGGCCCCGAGGTGTGGGGCTGGGGTGATCCACCGCCACAGCGGGTGTCTCACACGGAGCTGTCGGTGGCCGACACTAAGGTCGCGGCATGTTCTCCGGACCAGGAACGGATTCCGCGCCCGCCCCCGACCGGGTGGTACGTCGTCGACCGGCCCTCTCACCGTCGAGGGCAGGCGATTTCAAACAGTGTCCCCTTCTCTACCGGTTCCGAGCGATCGATCGATTGCCGGAGAGACCAACCAAGGCCCAGGTGCGCGGCACGGTCGTGCACGCGGTCCTGGAACAGCTTTACGCGCTGCCCGCCGAGGAGCGGATGCCCGATCGCGCGAAAGACCTGCTCCGGCCCACCTGGGAGCGACTGCTGGCCGAAGAGCCGGAGCTCGCCGCGATCTTCGCCGATGACGAGACCGACGAGGACCGTGTTCAGTGGCTGGCCTCCGCGGTCGGTCTGCTCGACGGCTACTTCGAGCTGGAGGACCCGCGCAGGCTGCAACCGGAGGCCTGTGAGCTGCTGGTGGAGACCGAGCTGGCCTCCGGCGTGCTGCTGCGCGGCTACATCGACCGACTCGACGTCGCCCCGACCGGTGAGATCCGAATCGTCGACTACAAGACCGGTGCCGCGCCTCGGGAGATCGGCGAGGCGAAGGCGCTGTTCCAGATGAAGTTCTACGCCTTGGCCCTCTGGCGGTTACGCGGCGTGGTGCCGCGGCAACTGCGCTTGATGTACCTGGCCGACCGGCAGTCGTTGGCGTACACCCCGGACGAGGCCGAGCTGACCCGCTTCGAGCGGACGCTCGACGCGATCTGGACGGCCATCCTCCGCGCGGCGCCGACCGGCGACTTCCGTCCCAATCAGAGCAAGCTCTGTGGCTGGTGTTCCCACCAGGCGGTGTGTCCCGCGTTCGGTGGGACACCACCGGAGTATCCGGGCTGGCCGGAGCCCGACCCCGGCGAGGAATCCGTATTGGACAGAGCGGATTAGACCTACCGGCCGCGAGATTTCGGATCTTCTTCCACGGTGAGGTTTTCCGGCCGCAGACCCGAGCCAGGTCGCGTTGTGGATCTGGTGCCGGGCATCGGGCGTCCGTGGAAAGATCCTCACATGGGCGAGAGCTTCTACGAATCACTCGGCGGCGGCCGCTACCGGTCCGCTCAGCACACGGCGGGACCGTGGTCGGCGGACCATCAGCACATGGGGCCACCGACCGCGCTGCTGGCGCGGGAGCTGCGGTCACTGCCGAGTGCGGCACCGTCCACTCTGGCCAGGATCACCGTGGAGATCCTCGGCCCGGTCCCAGTGGCCGAGGTGACGGTATCGGCTCAGGTGGAGCGTCCTGGGCGGTCGGTCGAGCTGCTCGCCGGTGAGCTCTCCGCCGGAGGTCGGGTGGTGGCTCGGGCACGGGCCTGGCGGATCGTCCAATCGGACAGCGAGGCCGTCAGCAATCTCGACGTGCCGCCGCTGGCCTCGCCAGACACGGCCACACCGACGCCCAAGCGTCCGGAAGGGTGGGGCCCCGGCTATCTCGACGTGCTGGAGTGGCGGGCGTTGGCGGGCGCCCTGGGAGAGTTCGGCGCGGCGACGATCTGGGCTCGACAGCGGATCGACCTGGTCGCGGGTGAGACGCCTACCGGTCTCGATCGGTTGTTCGTGGTCGCCGACTCGGGCAACGGGGTGTCGAACCTCCTCGACCCACGGCAGTGGCACTTCATCAACACCGAGTTGACCGTCCACATCCAACGCGAGCCGGTCGGGGACTGGATCGGACTGGACGCGCACACCGTCATCGGGGCCAACGGAACCGGCGCCGCGTACAGCGTGCTGCACGACGAGACCGGCCCCCTAGCCCGAGGCGCCCAAGCGCTGTTGGTC
>JALZNB010000072.1 GCA_030857905.1 Actinomycetota bacterium | reverse complement strand
CGACCGGTGAGTCCGGTCGCGCGCTTCGGTGTCGATGTCGTTCGGGCTACTCCGTCGAGCCGGGCGGGGGCAGTTCGACGTCCTCGATCGGCTGGGCCGGGGACTCCGTCTCCGGTTCGGCTGACCGTGCCTCGGGCAGCAACGCGGTCAGCGCGGCACCCGTGATGCGGCGGAACGCGCGACGCGGGCGGTTTCGTTCCAGGACGGCGACTTCCAGCTTGTCCAGCGGAGCACTTTCGGTCGCCGCTGGGGTGTTCGCCGTGCCCGCGGCCAACGCCTTGACCGCCAGCTGGACGGCCGCGCCGAGATCGATGCCTTCCTCGAAGGTCTCCTTCAGGGAGGCGACCAGCGGGTCGGTATGACCGCCCATCACCAGGAACTGCGGCTCGTCGACGATGGAGCCGTCGTAGGTGAGGCGGTAGAGCTGGTCCTGGGCGGATGTGGCGCCCACTTCCGCGACACACAGCTCCACCTCGAACGGCTTGACCTGCTCGGTGAACACCGTGCCCAAGGTCTGCGCGTAGACGTTGGCGAGCTGACGCGCCGAGACGTCGCGGCGGTCGTAGGAGTAGCCCCAGAGGTCGACGTGGCGGATGCCGCCCCGACGCAGGCTCTCGTACTCGCTGTAGCGGCCCGCCGCGGCGAAGCCGATGCGGTCGTAGATCTCGGAGACCTTGTGCAGCGTCGCCGACGGGTTCTCGGCCACGAACAGCACACCGTTGGCGTACTTCAGCGCGATGACGCTACGGCCCCGGGCGATGCCCTTGCGGGCGTACTCCGAGCGATCGCGCATCAACTGCTCGGGGGAGGCGTACAACGGCATCGTCACGGTGCGGGCTCCTGGTACTGGTCGTCATCACGGTGGGCGAGGGACATGTCAGCCACGGGGACGCTCGGATCGGGCGGCGACCACGGTCTCCGCGACCTGGGCCGCCTCGGCTTCCGGCAGCCGGATCGAGCCCTCACCCGCGGTGATGGTGACGATGCTCGGGTAGATGCGGCGGGCCAGGTCGGGTCCACCGGTGGCGGAGTCGTCGTCGGCGGCGTCGTAGAGCGCCTCGACGGCGGCACGGATGGCCGTGTCCCGGTCCGCCTCCGGGTTGTAGAGCTTCTTCAACGCCGACTTGGCGAACATCGACCCGGAACCGATGGCGTGGAAGCCCGCGCGCTCCTCGTACCGGCCACCGGTGGCATCGTAGGAAACGATGCGCCCTGCGTCCGCCGGGTCGGCCGAGTCGATGTCGTAGCCGACGAACAGCGGCAGCACCGCGAGCCCGGCCAGCGCCATCTCCAGATTGCCCCGAACCATGCTGGCCAGCTTGTTGGTCTTGCCGTCGAGGGAGAGCGAGACGCCCTCGATCTTCTCGTAGTGCTGCAGTTCGACCGTGTAGAGCCGCACCATCTCGACGGCGAGACCAGCCGTACCCGCGATCCCGACCGAGGAGTAGTCGTCGGTGACGAACACCTTCTCGATGTCCCGCTGCGCGATCAGGTTGCCCGAGGTCGCCCTGCGGTCACCCGCGATGAGGACACCACCGGAGAACGTGACCGCCACGATCGTCGTACCGTGCGGCAGGTCGACGCGGCCCGTCACCTGAGGATCGCGCGCCACGCGCCCCCCTGGCAGCAGTTCGGGCGCCTGAGTGCGCAGGAAGTCGGTGAACGAGGACGTTCCGGCCGACAGGTGGGCAGGGCTGAGCGAATTGCCCAGCCGCCCTCGGGGAGAGGTGTGTTCCATGCCTTCTTTCGTTCCTGTCGCGGGTCGGGGGCCTACCTACCGGGACGCGTTACTCGCCGCCCTTTTGCACATAGGCACGAACGAAGTCCTCGGCGTTCTCCTCGAGAACGTCGTCGATCTCGTCGAGAATCGCGTCGGTGTCGTCGCCGAGCTTCTCCCGACGCTCCTGTCCCGCCGCGGTGGTGCCCTCGACGTCATCGTCGTTGTCGCCGCCGCCTTGGCGCTGCGTCTGTTCCTGGGACATCTCGCCTCCCGATCGTGGCCGGTCCTACCCCGAACCCTACCGAGCCGAACCGACATTCGTCGCCCATGATCGGGCAGTTTTGTCCGCCCGATCTCAGCGCTTGGTGACCCCGGTGAGGGCGTCGACCAGTTCCTCGGCCGTGGCCGCGGCGTCGAGCAGGGCGCCGACGTGCGCTTTCGTCCCGCGCAGCGGCTCCAGCGTGGGGATGCGCACCAGTGACTCGCGGCCGAGATCGAAGATGACCGAATCCCAGGAGGCTGCCGCGATCGCGTTGGGGTAACGCTCAAGGCAGCGACCGCGGAAGTAGGCGCGGGTGTCCTGCGGCGGTGTGGTGATCGCCGCGAGCACCTCGTCCTCGGTCACCAGGCGCTTCATCGAGCCACGGGCGACCAGGCGGTTGTAGAGGCCCTTGTCGAGGCGCACGTCGGAATACTGGAGGTCGACCAGCTGCAGCCGGGGTGAGGACCAGGCGAGGCCGTCGCGGGCCCGGAACCCTTCCAGCAGGCGCAGTTTCGCCGTCCAGTCGAGCCGGTCGGCGGTCTCCATCGGGTCGCGGCGCAGCGCGTCGAGAATCTCGCCCCAGGTGCGCAACACGTCGCGGTCGATCGCGTCGGCCTCGATCCGGTCGACGTTCTCGGCGACCAGGTCGTGATAGGCGGCCTGGAGGTCCAATCCGGTGAACTTGCGGCCGTTGGACAGCTCGACCGTCGCCCTGAGCGTCGGATCGTGGCTGATCACGTGCACGGCGCGGACCGGGTCGGCGAGCTTGAGGTGGTCGAACCGGATGCCGGACTCGATCAGGTCGAGCACCAGCGCGGCGGTGCCGACCTTGAGGTAGGTGGAGGTCTCGGCCAGGTTGGCGTCACCGATGATCACGTGCAGCCTGCGGTACTTGTCCGCGTCGGCGTGCGGTTCGTCCCTGGTGTTGATGATGCCGCGCTTGAGCGTGGTCTCCAGGCCGACCTCGACCTCGATGTAGTCGGCGCGCTGGGAGAGCTGGAACCCGGCCTCCTCCCCCGCCACGCCGAGACCGACCCGACCGGAACCGGTGATGACCTGGCGCGAGGCGAAGAACGGGGTGAGCCCACCGATGACCGAGGTGAACGGGGTGTTGCGGGCCATCAGGTAGTTCTCGTGGGTGCCGTAGCTCGCGCCCTTGCCGTCGACGTTGTTCTTGTAGAGCTGCAATCGCGGCTGGCCGGGCACGGTCGCCGCGCGCATCGCGGCCTGCTCCATCACCCGCTCCCCCGCCTTGTCCCAGATCACCGCGTCGCGCGCGTTGGTGACCTCGGGCGCGGAGTACTCGGGGTGGGCGTGGTCGACGTAGAGCCGGGCACCGTTGGTGAGGATGACGTTGGCCGCGCCCAGGTCCTCGACATCCGGGTCGGACGGCGCGAGACCGGGCGCCCCTAGATCGAAGCCGCGGGCGTCGCGCAGTGGAGACTCCACCTCGTAGTCCCAGCGGGCCCGCCGCGCCCTCGGGATGTCGGCCGCGGCGGCATACGCCAGCACGACCTGGGTCGATGTCAACACCGGGTTGGCCGTGGCATCACCAGGCACGGAAATGCCGTACTCGACTTCGGTTCCCATGATCCGCCGCATTCGCCCAGCCTACGGGGCTTGTCCGCCCGAATGGGGTTGGGCCGCGCCGTCCAGGGCAGGATCGGGGGCATGGGCTCGTCGGAATTGATCGCCGTATACGACGCGGACGGCACTGTGGTGGGCAGCGCGACGCGGGCACGGATGCGGGCGGAGGGCCTGTGGCACGCCTGCGGATCGATCCTGGTCCGCTCGGGCGACGGTGAGCGGATATTCGTGCATCGGCGCACCGACGACAAAGACGTGTATCCCGGCATGCACGACTGCTGGGCCGGTGGCGTAGTCGCGGCCGGGGAGACGCCGTTGGCGTGTGCGTACCGAGAACTGGCCGAGGAATTGGGCATTAGCGGAGTGCCGTTGACGCCGCTGTTCGAGATGGCCGTGGAGCTGCCGCCGGTCCGACTGCACCTGTTCGCCTTCGAAGCACGTTGGGATGGCCCGGTGACGACTCAGGAGTCCGAGATCGCCGACGGGGGGTGGATGACCCTCGGCGAACTGCGTGAGCACTTGGCCGACCCGTCGTGGCCGTTCGTCCCGGATGGGCGCCTGGCTGTCGAGCGATGGTTAAGACCACATCTCATTTGGGGTTGTTGTGGGTGAGCAGGTCGAGTTTGACGGCTCGGCGGTAGCAGATGATCGCGCAGGCGAGCTGCGTGAATGCCAGGTAGTGGGCTGCTTTGCGTTCGTAGCGG
>JALZNB010000069.1 GCA_030857905.1 Actinomycetota bacterium | reverse complement strand
GTGCCAGATTGCACGTCTCGCCGAGGGGGCTCTTACGGGTTACCGGTTGCTGTAAGGATGGATCAGCTCTCGTGCACCCGGAACCAGCGGCACCCGTACGGACCCAGCTCCAACGTCACCTTCCCGTCGTCGGCGCCGCTTGTCCGCCCCTCCTGTAGGAGATCGACCAAGACGTGTGAGCTGTCCACACCGTCCAGCGTGACCGTGGGTTCGACAGCCTGGTCGGCGAGATTGTGCAGTACGACGACGGTGCCATCGATGTCGCAGCGGTGGGCGAGCACCGACGGCTCGTTCGTGTCGAGCACCTCGTACTCGCCCCACGCCAACTCGGGGCACTGGCGGTACATGTCGATGAGCTGTCGTATCCAGGCCAGCAGCGAATCCGGGTCCCGGTCCTGCGAGGCCACGTTGACGTGCTCCGGCCCGAACTTGCCCTCCGGGATCGGGCCAGGCAAGTCCGCGGGGTCGGCGGTGGAGAAGCCACCGTTGCGGGTCGAGTCCCACTGCATCGGGGTACGCACCGCGAGGCGTCCCTCCGCTCGAAGGTCCTCGGCCATCCCGATTTCCTCGCCGTAGAACAGCACCGGAGTGCCCGGCAGCGAGTACAGCAGGCTGTAGAGCTGGCGGATTCGCCGATCGTCGCCGTCGACCATGCTCGGCACCCGTCGGCGCAGACCCCGGCCATAGAGCTGCATGTCCTCGTCAGGACCGAACGCGGCGAACACCTCCTGCCGTTCCGCTTCGGTGAGCTTGTCCAAGGTCAACTCGTCGTGGTTGCGCACGAACGTCGCCCAGTGGCCGTCGCGCGGCGGCTCCGGCCGCTCCCGCAGCGCGGCGGCGAGCGGACCGGCATCCGCCCTGGCCAACGCCAGGTACATCTGCTGCATCCCGATGAAGTCGAAACACATGGTGAGTTCGTCGCCGACACCGTCGCCGTCGCCGAAGAAGCGCATCGTCTCCGGATACGACAGGTTCACCTCGCCGAGCAGCACCGCGTCGCCGCTGCGGCGGGTCAGGAAGGAACGCAGGTCGGCGAGGTAGTCGTGCGGGTCGGGCAACTCGGCGACCTGATCTCCCTGGGTCTCCAACAGGAACGGAACCCCGTCGACCCGGAAACCGGAGAGCCCCAACTCCAGCCAGAAGCCCATCACCCTGGCGATCTCGTCGCGTACCGCGGGATTGGCGACGTTCAGATCGGGCTGGTGCTTGTAGAACCGGTGCATGTAGTACTGACCGGCCTGCTCGTCATAGGTCCATACGCTCGTCTCCTTGTCCGGGAAGACGACGCCCTCCTCGGCGTCCGGCGGCGGCTCGTCAGCCCAGAGGTACCAGTCCCGGAACGGTGAGTCCCGGCTCTCCCGCGCGCTGCGGAACCACGGGTGCTGATCGGAGGTGTGGTTCACCACCAGATCGGCGATCACCCGGATGCCCCGGTCCCGCGCGGTCCGCAGGAACTCGACGAAGTCACCGAGCGTGCCCAGACTCGGGTCCACGGAGTAGAAGTCGGTGATGTCGTAGCCGTCGTCCCGATCCGGGGAGGGGTAGAACGGCATCAGCCACAAGCAGGTCACGCCGAGCCGGTGCAGGTGGTCGATCCGCTGGGTCAACCCGCGGAAGTCGCCGCTGCCGTTGCCGTCGCTGTCGTTGAAGGTCTCCACGTCGAGGCAGTACACGGTGGCGGTCTTCCACCACAGGTCAGCCGTTCTCGTCAGCTTCACGCCCACACCCCCGTCAACTGCGGAAGCACGGACTCCCCGAACGCGGTGATGAACTCTTTCTGCTCTTGGCCGACGTGGTGCAGATAGATCTCGTCGAAGCCGAGTTCGGCGTAGGCCCGCAACCACTCGGCGTGCTTGCCCAGGTCCGCGGACACGTTCACCACCTCGGCGGTGTCCTCCGGCCGGACGAACCGGGAGGCCGAGTCGAACTGCTCGGCCATCTCCAGATCCCACGCCGTCGGCGGCCCGATCACATTGCTGCCCCACTGCTCGTGCGCGATCCGGCGTGCGGTGTCCTCGTCGCGGTCCCAACACAGGTGCACTTGGAGCGCCAACCGCCCCTGTCCACCCGCGTCGCGGTAGGCGTCGATCATGCGCCGCAGGTGTTCGACGGGCGCGTTGACCGTGATCAGCCCGTCCGCCCAACCCGCGCACCACTTGGCGGTCTCCACGCTGATCGCAGCCCCGACCAGTGCCGGGGTCTGCTCGGGCAGCGTCCACAACCGGGCCCGATCCACGGTGACGAGCCCGTCATGGCTCACCTCCTCCCCGGCGAGCAGCGCCTTGATCACCTCGACGCATTCGCTCAACCGGGCGGTGCGAACGTCCTTGCGGGGCCAGCGTTCCCCCGTGATGTGCTCGTTGCTCGCCTCACCGGTGCCCAACGCGACCCAGAACCGTCCTTCGAACATCGCCGACATCGTCGAGATCGCTTGCGCGATGATCGCCGGGTGATACCGCTGTCCGGGCGCGTTCACCACTCCGAGCGGCAACCCCGTCGCCTGGAGCGCCGCCCCCAGCCACGTCCAGGCGAACCCGGACTGCCCCTGCCGCACACTCCACGGCGAGAAATGGTCGGAACACATCGCCGCGTCGAAACCGGCCTGCTCAGCGAGAACGACAGCGTCGAGCAACGCCCGAGGGTGCACTTGCTCATGGGAGGCGTGTAAGCCGTAGACGGTCATATCCGGTCACGTACCCACGTCCGCGAGGTTTGACGCCCCCGACCGCAGAGCGGGCAGGCCGCACGCGGTCGATCTTCATCTGAAGATGAGGGCGCGGGCCGTGTCTCGCACCGCGATGATGCGTGCCTCGGGCACGCCGAGGATGCGGAGCGCGGCGTCGGCGATTCTTTCGACAACCGCGTCGACATCGGGTAGCGGTGGATCTGTGGCGGTGCGCCTGCGCAGGATCACCGATTCGACGAGGCCGAAGACCAGGTTGGCGTCGGCCTCCACCTCGCTGTGCCGCGCGACTGCCTCGATGAGGGTGGCGTAGACGCCCGCGAGTTTGGCTCGCTCGGTGTGGAATTCCGCGAATCGCGCGTCCCCGAGTTCGGGAAGCAGGTAGAGCGCTCCCCCGTTGAGCGGGTCGGCGGCGAGCAGTCGAGCGTCGTAAGCGCACAACGCCCACAGGCGCACGTCGGCGGGCTCGGCGCGTTCGAGCAGCCTGCCGGAGAACTTCACCGACGGTCGTACGGTGCGCAGCAGGAGGTCGAGCAGGATCGCGTGCTTGTTGCCGAAGTAGTGGTACATGCCCGCCTGGGAGACCCCGGCCGCTCTCGCGATCGCGTAGGTGCTCGTCGAGCCGAAGCCCGCTTCGTAGAAGAGGGTCGCCGCCGCGAGCAGGATGTCCTCTTCTGTCGACACCCCGGTCGCGGAGTGTCCCTTGCTACGGGGGCGTCCGACGGCCCGCTTGCGTTCCGGTCCGGGGGTCGTGTCAGCCGGACGGGACACCGACCGCTTGTCCACCGCCATTCGGCGAACTTAACAGCACCTTCGTCGGACCAACCGTCACGCGCTGTTCACCATCGGGGGAGGTCTGGACACCCCTGTTAGGTTGAGTTTCGTTCGAACGACAGAAATTGAGAGGACGGGTTATGACCGCGACCCCCGACACGGGTACCGCCACCACCTCGGGTGCCCGGGTGCACGCTCGCGCGCAGGAGGGAACGGTCGTCGCCGACATGCCGATCGTTCCGGCGGTCGGCACACCAGACCTGCCGCCGGGTGTCGCCTCCAGGGACGTGGTGTGGGCGGAGCGGATCGCGGGCGGTGGCTACGGACACCGGGTGCTGGCACCCGGCACCCACGTCCGGCTGACCGACGTCTCGGGGGACGCCTGCGCGTCGCTGATGCTGTATCACGCGGGCGCGCCGTGGGAGCGGCTCAACGTCGCCGACACGGTCAAGGTGCAGTGGCAGGTGTACTCCGGCGCGAATCAGCTCCTGCTGTCCGATCAGAGTCGGGTGCTGGCCTCGGTCGTCACCGACACCTCCGGGCATCACGACGCCATTTACGGTGCCTCCACCCAGGCCCGCAACGAGGAGCGGTACGGGGACGGGTCGCCCCAGGGCAGCTCCCCGGCAGGCCGCGAACTGCTCGTCCTCGCGGGCGCGAAGAACGGACTCGGGCGGCGTGACGTACCGCCCTGCCTGACCTTCTTCCAGGGTGTGCGAATCGATGACGCCGGACGTCCGAACTGGTTGGGTTCCGCGGGGCCGGGCGCGCACATCATCCTGCGCTGCGAGATGCCGGTCGTGCTGTTGCTCGCCAACGCCGCGCACCCGCTCGACCCCAGGCCCGACTACACCGCCACCGCGCTGGACGTCCTCGCCTGGCGCGGTGCCGTGACCACGCCCGAGGACGACCTCTGGCACGCCACCCCGGAGGGCCGCCGCGCCTTCGAGCACACCGCCGACCACCTGAAGGGCCGCGCCTGATGAGTTCCACGCTCACCGCCGTATCCGACCTGGGTCGCGAACTCCACCGGGAGACCGTTTCCCCGCGCGCGCCGTGGTCGCGGGTGCTCCAAGCCGGTCAATTCCTCACCATCGTCGACCTCGACGGCAACCAGGCGGTCGACTTCCTCTGCTACGACGCCCACGACACCGCCCGCGCCTACTCCGCGCAGGCCACCCTTCAGGCGCAGGATTCGGTCTTCCTCACCACCGGCAGCGTGCTGCGCGACAACGAGGGTGCCGCGCTGATGACGGTGGTACGCGACGAAGTGGGGCACCACGACACTCTCGGCGGCGCCTGCTCCAGGGAGAGCAACACTTTGCGCTACGGCCACCACACGTGGGGTCAGCACGCGTGCGTGGAGAACTTCCTGCGTGAGCTGTCCCGCCACGGCCTCGGCAAGCCGGACCACGTGCCCAACATCAACTGGTACATGAACGTCCCCGTCGACCCCGACGGTGCCCTGGGGATCGTCGACGGCATCTCCGCGCCGGGACTCTCGCTCAGCCTGCGCGCCGAGAAGGACACCCTCGTGGTGATCTCGAACTGCCCGCAGATCAACAATCCCTGCAACGGCTTCGAGCCCAGCCGGGTCGAGTTGATCATCACCGGTAGTGTGCCCGGATGACCGAGGTTTCCCCCGTGCCCGGCACGCTGCTCGTGGCCAACCGCGGCGAGATCGCCTGCCGGGTGATCCGATCCGCCAAGGCGCTGGGGTGGCGCACGATCGCCGTGTTCTCCGAAGCCGATCGTGGTGCCGCGCACGTCCACCTCGCCGATGACGCGGTGCTGCTCGGCCCGACGCCGCCGCGGCAGTCCTACCTCGACGTCGCCGCCGTGCTCGCCGCCTGCGCCGCCACCGGGGCGACCGCGGTGCACCCCGGCTACGGATTCCTCTCCGAGGACGCGGCTTTCGCCGAGAGCGTCGAGGCCGCGGGTCTGGCCTTCGTCGGGCCGACACCGGACCAGCTTCGGGTGTTCGGGGCCAAGCAC
>JALZNB010000068.1 GCA_030857905.1 Actinomycetota bacterium | reverse complement strand
CCGCTACGAACGCAAAGCAGCCCACTACCTGGCATTCACGCAGCTCGCCTGCGCGATCATCTGCTACCGCCGAGCCGTCAAACTCGACCTGCTCACCCACAACAACCCCAAATGAGATGTGGTCTTATGAGGAGATCAAGATCCGCCGCGAGTTTTTCGCGGTGACCTACCGGTCGCTGACGAAGTCGGTGGCGACGTTGTCGGTTGAGGTAGCCGATAACGCAGGGTCGTTCGGGTCCGATTGATCCGACCTCAGTAGACAGACGATCTCAGCGACCGGCCCCGCCCCCTTCTCGTGTCGAGGGTGGTGGGGCCGGTCGCTGTCTGAAGGAAGGAAGTGACCGCGGTGGGCGCGGATGGGAAGAGCAAACGCGGGCAGGGCAGGGAAGTCAAGACAATCACGTGGGCGGTGCGCCATCCGGGTGTGATGGCGGTGCCCGTGGGTGTGACGGCGGCGTCGACCACGTTCGGCCTGGACGCGGTCGCGGTCCCCGGTGGTTGGGCTGCTGGTGGCGCCGTGGTGGCGTGTGGTGTCTGGTATCGGGGTCACCCGGACTCGTTCGACCGGTTCGCGGCTCCGGTGATGCGGGCGTGGCGTCGACGGTGGGTCACCTATGTCGGGTGGCGGTGGCGCAACGCCATGGAGGACTGCGACCTGTTCAGCGTCCACAGGCGCACGGGTGAGTCGCGGATTCCTCGGGTGCTGCGGGTCCGCTCGTACTCGCCGACCGTGGACACGCTGTGGGTGAAGCTCGCGCCTGGTCATTCGATCGGCACGTGGCAGGCGAAGTTGCCCGAACTCGCGGATGCGTTGAAGGCGGAGCGGGTCGGTATCGAGAAGATCCGCCCGCGGGTGATCGGGCTGGTTGTGCAGCGGGCTCGCCCGTTCCCCGAGGTGATCGACGCCCCGGACATGCCCGGCGACTCCGCTTCGGTGGATCTGGGCGACCTGTATGTGGGTGAGACCGAGTACGGCACCGACTTCCGGGTGTCCGCGATCGGTGATCACCTGTTTGTCGCAGGCGCGACGGGTGCGGGCAAGAACTCGATCGAGTTCGCCATGCTGCGGGGCCTGGCCCCGATGATCCGTGACGGGTTGGTGCGGTTGTGGATCGCCGACCCGAAACAGACCGAGTTCGCGGCGTTGGCGCCGATCGCGCACCGCTACGCGCACACCGTGGACAGTGACGATGACGACGACTACACGGCGGTCGACCTCATTCGCGAGTTCCGGGCGGAGATGGAAGACCGGCAGAAGGTGTTGCGGAAGCAGGGAAAGCGGAAGTTCACCGTGTCGCGTGACACGCCGTTGGATCTGTTGATCCTGGACGAGTTGGGTGCGATCACCGCCTACGGCGATGCCGCCCGGCTGGTGCGCAAGGACCTGGCGGTGATCGGCACGCAGGGCCGCTCCACCGGGCACAGGGTGCACGGGTTCGTGCAGGAACCGACGAAGGACACCGTCCCGATCAGGGACCTGTTCACGATGCGCGTCTGCCTGCGGGTCACCTCACAGGCCCATGTGGACATGGTCCTCGGTGACGACGCGCGCCTGCGCGGTGCGTTGGCCGATGAGATCCCGAACGTCCCGGACACCGCCGGTGTCGGCTATGTCATCCGGCCGCGTTCGCGGTTGCCGATCCAGATCCGCGCCGCCTACGTCACCGACGAAGAGATCACCGAACTTGTCGACTTCGTCCTGAGTGGACGCCCCAACCTTCTGAAAGTGGTGGCCTGACATGGCATCCAACCTTGTTCGCCTTCTGATCGCCTGCGTGCTGATCGTCCCGACCGCCGAATACGTGCCCGAGGTGGGAATCGCGGTGTTCGGCCTGTTCACGGCGTTGATCGTCGTCGTCTTGTTCTGCACGTCGCTGTTCCGTACCCGTACCGAGAAAGGACTCTGATCATGACCGCTGTCCTCGGGTCCGTTGTGGATCTTGCCGAAATGTATGACACCTGCGGACTGTGCACCGGGGGCGGTGTCGTCCTCGTCGCACCCGATCGGCTCGCACCGTTGGCACTGGCGCTGGAACCGTGCCCGGTGTGCCGCACCACCGGCCTGTCCAGGTTGTGCCCGGACTGTGCCGGGACCGGCCACCACGCCCACGACGACCAGACCGGTTGCGACACCTGCGGAAGTCTCGGGGAGGTGGCCTAGCCATGTGGCGTATCGGTTTCCGGTTGTGGTCCGCGTGGCAGCATTTCCGCCTCGGCGGCCTCGGTGTGCTGCTCCTGGTGCTGATCTACCACGCGCAGGGCGCCTCTGTGTTGTTCTGGCTCGTCGCGCTCGCCACCGCCGCTGTCCTGTACGGCGCGCGCACGGTCCTGGTCGACCTCGCCCGCCGGGAAGGCGTCACACCCGCCACAACCAAGACCACCACAGGGAAGGCGGACAAGCGATGAGCAGTGCCGAGGACCAACTCGACATGTTCACCCCCACCACACCCGCACCCGTGATGGCGTCGAATCCTGTTCCACCATCCCGGCGCCGGTCGCGCGGTTCGGTGTCGCTGACACCTCAGGCGGCGGGCGAGGTGCTGGCCGATGTTCACCTGGGCAAGTTCGGGATGCTGGATGACTCCGACCGGGTCGTCCTGTTCGAGGACCCCGGCCGGGTGCGGTTCGCCGCGGAGGAAGACGTGGCGCTCTCGCTGCTGCAACAGCGGTTCATCGAACGCCAACCACCCCGTGACACCGAGTCGTGTCTGCACGGGGTGATCCGCAAACCGGTCACACCGCTACGGCTGACCAAGTCCGGCCGCGCCCTGCTGAATCGCTGGGCGTCGCTGGTGCCCCTGCCCGGTGCGACCTCGAACGACCGACTCAAGTTCGTCGCGGACCTCTAACCCGCTCGACCGTTCACAAGGGAGGTACAGGCCATGTCCGACATGGACACCGCCCCGACCGGGACGGACACCGATCCGGGTCGGACGAAACGAGTACGGCGTCTCTCCGACGAACTGGCAGAGGCACGCAACCTGCACGCCCTGACCACCGATCCACTGTTGGCGGTCGTCCGGTTGGAACGGTTGCGTGTCTCGGTCACCCGCTCACTGTGGTTCTTCCTCGCCTGCGGGCTCGGCTTCACCACAACCGGAGTACAGGCGTTCCTCGCCGACGGACGTTCGTGGACAGACCCCGTCTGGTGGGGTGCGTGGTTGGTCGAACCCGCGTTCGCCGGAATCCTCATCACCGTTCTGCGCTGGGAAGCCGACATGCTCGCACGAGGGCTGATCATCACCGCCCGCGCGGTCACCAAGCTCAAACGGGTCCTGCTCGGCGCCACACTGTTCATGAACGTCTACCCCACCTTCGACCCACCCCAGGACCACACGTTCAGCCTGGGCACCACATTCGTGCACCTGGTCATCCCGGTCGTCGTGTTCTTCATCGCCGAAGTCATGCCCGTCATACAGGAAATGTGCACCCAAGCCAAAAACGCCGTCGACACGGCCGCATCGCCGACCACGCCGCCCCCTGCGGCACCCGTCCCCGGCCCGGCTGCGGGCGTTCCCCC
>JALZNB010000060.1 GCA_030857905.1 Actinomycetota bacterium | reverse complement strand
CACGTCCTGTCCCGGACCGGCGCGGGTGCGCGGCCGATCGGATAGTGGTGTCAGGGCAGGGGGAACATCGTTGTCCCGCCCGGCGCGGTGGCGTTCCACTGCGCGACCGCCGCGAGGAACGCCGGTGACGGCCCGGCCTGAACGGTCGTGATCGGGAGCAGGACCGTGCCTGCGGGAGTGATGGTGAAACCCCAGGTGATCGAGCCGAGCCAGGTGGCGGGCTTCCTCGCGGTGCCGTCGGCCATGGCCGCGATCTCGAACGACATTCCGCCCGCCGCGGTGTGGGTCGTGGGGTCGTAGTTCGCCGACGGCTGGTCCCGCAGCAGGGCCGAGCCCTTGAACAGCTGGTCGATGCCTCGACCGACGGAGAAACCGGGGGACGGCCTGCCGGAGCCGGAGCCGGGGTAGCTGACGTCGCTGCGCTGCACGCCCTTCTTGGGGTCTTCGGTGTTGATCTTCTCTTTCTTGTCGTCCATTCTGGACTGCGAGTAGCGCGGGTCGCGGTTCTTGACCTGTCCGGCCTTGTCGAAGACGTCCTGGTCGATGGTCCAGTCCGCGTAAGCCTGTCCGGCGGGCACGGCGAACGTGCCGAAGCCGACGTTGTGCTGCCGGAGGTTGGCCACGCCGCCCGCGTTCGAGATGATCTGCACGGTGTCCAGCACGGTCTGGACCAGGCTGACGGTCTAGATCTCCCTCGAGATGAGCTGAGGGTCGTTGCTGGGCGTGAACGCGATCCCGATCTGGGCGCCGAACTCCTTCTTCTGCGGGCTGCCCGGCCTCCCCGAGACGAGGCGGTCGATCGCGAAGTACTCGGTCTTCGGACTCGTGTTATCGCCGATCCAGAACTTCCCGCCCTGTACCGCGAATTCCTGCATGTTCAGAGGAGCTGACATCTGGGTCCCCGATTCCTTCACCTGCTGGGAAAGCCGACTCGACGCGATCGTCGACACTCCTTCGTCATCGAGTCGCTGACGCCCATGTCATCGCCAAAGATGATCAAGCGTTACGGGGTGACGAATCCGTTGGGGCAGCTGGTGAACGGCACGATCGCACGTCGCGAATTCCCTCCTGGTAACCTTGATCACCTTGAGGCTCGATTTCCGCAGTGTCGTCGTCGACGGCGAGCAGTTGCCCCGTGCCCGCCCGGCTGGTACGGGGCGTCACAGCCTCACATGCGCGAATACCGCTGGGGCGAATGCGACGAGCACGCTCTGGTCTGGAACAAAGCGGACAACAGCGGCGCAGGCACTATGGACGGGTTGACCACAAGTACACGATCCGGGACTGTTCGGGCGTGCGCCGGCTACGTGACAATCAGGCCATGTCTGGAAAAGCTGATACCGACGGTCTCCCCAGTGTCCTGGTCGTGGGGGCAGGGATCGCCGGCCTCGCCGCGGCGCGGTCGCTGCGCGAGCTCGGGCACCCCGTCACCGTGCTGGAGGCACGCGACCGCGTCGGCGGGCGGATCTGGACCGACGAGGACGGGGTCGACCTCGGCGCGCACTGGATCCACGGCACGGACGGCAACCCGATCACCGACCTGGTCGAGGACTTGGGCATCCCTTACAGCTACGTGGGTGGCGACAGCTCCTACACCGGGGGCTTCGACAACCTGGACCTGTTCGGCGCGGACAACCGCCTGGCGAACCACCACCACAAGAGCCGCACCCGGGAACTGACCGACGACGTGCTGCACGAGCTCGAACAGCGCGCCGAGACCGCGCGCAAGGGACAACACCCGGACATCTCGCTAGGCGAGGCCATCGGCCAGATTCTCGCCGAGCGCGGGTTGCCCCCCGAAGACGAACAGGCGGTTCGCTATCACCTCAACGTGATCCTGCGTGAGGATGTCGCCGAGGACCCCGACAAGCTGTCCCTGAAGTTCTGGGAGGACGGCTACCTGGTCTACGGCCACGGCGACAGTGTCCTGCACCAGGGCTACCAATCGGTCGTCGACGCCCTCGCCGAAGGGCTCGACGTCAGGCTGCGCCACGCGGTCACGCGGATCGACACAGGCGCCGGGCCGGTGCGGGTAACCACCGACCAGGGCGACTTCGAGGCGGACAAGGTGCTGGTGACGGTGCCGCTCGGTGTGCTCAAGGCCGAGGCGGTGCGCTTCGAGCCCCCGCTGCCCGAATCCAAGCGATCGGCGATCGCCCGGCTGGGCTTCGGCACCCTCAACAAGATCGCCCTGCATTACGCCGAACCTTTCTGGCCCAGGGAGCAGTACGCCTTCGGTTACCTGTGCCGCGACACCGACCGCTACCCCACGGTCGTCATCAGCATGTGGAAGTCCCACGGCAAGCCGATCCTGGTGATGCTGCTCGGCGCCTCGCTCGGCCGCGAGATGGAGACGTGGTCCGACGAGGATGTCTCCACCTACGCCACCACCGTCGTCAAGGACATCTTCGGCGCCGACGCGCCCACACCCGAGCGCGTCTCGCGCACCGCGTGGTCCAGCGACCCGTTCGCCCGGGGCTCGTACACCTGCATCGGCGTCAACGCCTCATCCAAGGACATCGGCACGCTCGCCGAGCCGGTCGGCGATCGGTTGTTCTTCGCAGGCGAGGGCACCAATCCCTACCACTGGGGGTGCGTGCACAGCGCCTATGAGTCCGGCAGGCGCGAAGCCGCGCGGATCAGCGGGGACTCCGCCGTCTACACCCCACCGAACGCCGGGACCTCCCGCCGCCAGTCGCGCAACACCGATCGCATGCTGCGCTTCGTGCGGATGCGGATGGCGCACGTCACCGAGCACGAGCTGGCCGAGCGGGTGGCGTGCCTGCGGGAGAGCATCGATCCGTTCGGCGTGCGGCTGTTCACCTCGCTGGCCGAGTCCGAGCTGGAGACGCTCGCCTCGATGTTCGACGAGATCCCTTTCGCCGCAGGCGATTCCCTCTACCGGGAGGACGACGCCGCGCACGGGGTGCTCCTCGTCGCGAGCGGCGAGGTCGAGGTCGACTTCGGCGGAATCTACGAACGCGCGGTCCTGGGCCGCGGCGCCCTGCTCGGCCACTACGACCTGTTCTTCAACGCCCGAACCACCTCGGTCACCGCGCTCAGCGACGACGTCATGGTGTTCTACCTCGACCACTACCGGTATCACAACTTCCTCTGCGCCTTCCCCGAGGTCATGATGCTCATGATGTCGGACCTGGTCACGCGGTGGGAGCGACTGGAGAGCGCCCTCGGCTCCGCGACCCTGCCCGCCGTGAAACGGGAAACAGGAGTGGCCTAGTACGCCGATTCACCGCGGCGGCTGGTCCCAAGGCGACGCGAATGGGCTGCCGGACCGGCCCCCGCGGGGCGATCACAGCGCACCCGTAACGATCCGGGCGGTGACCCGCGAGAATGGACGGCGCCTTGGACGACATCCAGGCGAACATCGGCACCATCATCTCGACTGCCGGAGCCGTCAAGGAGTGATCGCTTGTGACATCGCCGCCGAACAAGGACACCGGTGTGGTGTCCGACAAGCCTGTGCGCCGAAGACTCGTGTTGGCCGCGGCCATCGCCGCAGCGAGTGGTCTGGGCTGGGCGCACTCGGTCGCGGGCCGCTACACGCCGCCTGAACGCCTTCCGCCCGCGGGCGCGCTGCGCGCCGAACCTTTCGACGGCACAGTCGCCGGGTACCGAGTGCGGATCGGCATGGGCCGCTGGCAGATTGTCGACTCGGCGGGCCGGGCGGTCTGGGATGTGCCGCACGCTCCGGTCACCGCGGTCGCGGGCTCGGTGCGATGGCATGAACGGATCGGCCATCTGACCTTCCAACAG
>JALZNB010000058.1 GCA_030857905.1 Actinomycetota bacterium | reverse complement strand
GGTCTAGAGTGCGGCGAGGCGTTCGCGCAGGGTGTCCAGGCCCATCGCGCCCATCTCCAGGGACTGCTGGTGGAACTGGCGCAGGTCGAACTGGTCGCCCTTGCGCGCGCGGACCTCGTCGCGGGCTTGCAGCCACAGCCGCTCGCCGAGCTTGTAGGTCGGCGCCTGGCCGGGCCAGCCCAGGTAGCGGTCGATCTCGTCGTGGACGTGCGCGGCGTCGGTGATGGTGCGGGTGAGCATGAACTCCAGGCCGAGTTCCGGGGTCCAGCGCTCGCCCTCGTGGAAGCCGGTGCCGCGCGGGATCTCCAGCTTCAGGTGCATGCCGATGTCGATGATCACCCTGGCCGCGCGGAAGATGTGCGCGTCGAGCATGCCGAGCAGGTCGCCGTCGTCGTCGAGGTAGCCGAACTCGCGCATCAGGCGTTCGGCGTAGAGCGCCCAGCCCTCGCCGTAGGCGGGCACCCAGGTGAGCAGGCGCTGGAACTTGTTGAGGCTCGCCGCCTGGTTGACCGCGGTGGCGATCTGCAGGTGATGGCCGGGGGCACCCTCGTGGTAGACCGTGGTGACCTCGCGCCAGGTGGAGAAGACCTCGCGGTCGGCCGGAACCGACCACCACATCGAGCCGGGGCGCGACCAGTCCTCGTTGGGCCCGGTGTAGTAGGCACCGACGCCGCCGCCGGGTGGGGCGATCTTGCAGTCGAGCCGCATGAGCTTGTCGGGGATGTCGAAGTGCACGCCACGCAGGTCGGCGAGGGCGCGGTCGGACAGGCCCTGCATCCAGTTCTCGAACTCTCGCTTGCCGCGGATCTGGTAGCGCGGGTCGTCGTCGAGCTTCGCGGCGGCATCGGCGATGGTCCCGCCGGGGGCGATCCGGGCGGCGACCTGCTTCATCTCGGTTTCCAGCCGGGTGAATTCGGCCCAACCCCACTCGTAGGCCTCGTGCAGGTCGAGCTTGGCTCCGGTGTACTCACGCGACCACAACCGGTAGACGTCCTCGCCGACGGCGTCTTCCCGCGGGGCCTTGGCCGCCAGCTCACCGGTGAGGAAGTCGGCGAACTCGCCGTAGGCCGCGGCGGCGGCGGCGGCGGCGGTGTCCAGGTCGGAGCGCAGCGCGCCCTCGACGCCCGCGACCTTGTCGGCGGATTCGGTGAAGGTGGCGAAGAACGACTTGGCGTCACCGGCACCGGCCCAGGTGCGGCACTGCTCGGCGACCTTGGTGACCTGACGCAGCGCGGAGGTGTTTCCTTGGGACGCGGCGAAGCGCAGCGACTCGCGGTAGCCCGAGAGCGCGTCCGGGACGGCGGCGAGCCGTCGGGCGATCACCGACCAGTCCTGGGCGTCCGCCGTGGGCATCAGGTCGAAGATCTGGCGCAGATTCTGCGGGACGCTGGTGATCACGTTGAGTTCGGCGTGCAGCAGCCCGGCCGCGTGCAGCTCGGTCTGCAGGCCCAGCCGCTCGGTGAGCACGGCCTTGGCGTTGGCCTCCGACTCGTCGGCGGGCTCGACGCCCGCCGCGGCGGCGAGTGCCGCCGACGCCAGGGCGCCCCTGGCATCGATGCCCTCCGGGGACAGGTCGGGGAGCCGGTCGTCATGACCGGAGACACCGATGTACGTCGCGAGGACCGGGTCGGCCGCGGCGAGGTCATCGACATAGCGATCGCTGATTGAGTGCACGCCGTCGTGCTGTGGGGACGCCATGGACTCGCACGCTACCCGCCGGTCACCCGAAAACGACAAGGCGATCACCGAGCCACCGGCCTGCCGAGTGCTCCGTCACAGGTGCCGGCAGGATGGCGTGGTGCACCAGGCCACTCCACATGGGCGACACCATGTTCGCAGGTGGGCGGCACTCGCCCTGCTGACCCTGCTCGCCGCGATCGGTCTCTCGGGTTGTGTCCGGGTACAGGCCGGGCTCGCGGTCTCCGACGAGGACACCGTTTCCGGGACGCTGGTGATCGCCTCGATCGCGATCCGGCAGAACGACACCGGGCCCACTCTCAAGGTGCCGACGGAGCTGGGCGGCAAGGTGAAGACCGAGGTCTACGGGGCCGACGGCTACACCGGGCAGAAGTTGACCCTCCAGGATCTGACCTTCCCCGAGGTCGCGCTGCTGGCCGAGAAGATCACCAACGGCAAGCAGTACCGGCTCAACTTCCGCCGTTCCGGCAGTCTGGTCACCCTGGCGGGCTCGGTCGACCTCAGCGCGCTGCCACCAGATCGGGCGGAAGTGCAGATCAAGATCTCGTTCCCCGGCACCGTCAGCCGCACCAACGGCGTCAACGACAACAACACGGTGAGCTGGAGCCCGAAGCCGGGCACGGTCACCGAGTTCAACGCGACCTCGGAGTACAGCGGCGGCCAGTCGGGCGCGTCGTGGATCAAGTGGGTGTTGATCGTGGGCGCGGCCGCGATCGGGGTGGCCGTGATCGTGGGGCTGTTGGCGCTGTTCAGCCACCGTCGCACTGAGCGGACCCGCAGCACGGTCTGACCAGGACGGTCCTCGTCAGGTGCGGACGGGGACCAGTCCGAGCCTGCCGACGACCTCGCGGGTCGCCTTGGACCGGTTGAAGGTGTAGAAGTGCAGACCCATCACGCCTTCGGCCATCAGGCGTTCACAGGTCTCGGTGGCCAGGTCGATGCCCGCGGCGCGGAACGCCTTCGGGTCGTCGGCCAGCGGGTTCAGCCGATCGGCGATGCGCTGCGGCACTGAGGCCCCGGAAAGCTCGACGGTGGTGCTCAGCACCTTCGGCGTGGTCAACGGCATGATTCCGGGGAGCAGGTCGGCATCGCAGCCCAGCGCGACGACGCGGTCGCGCAGGCGCAGGAAATCGTCCGGCTCGAAGAAGAGCTGGGCGATGGCGAAGTCGGCGCCCGCGCGAAGTTTGCGCACCAGGTTCGCGGTGTCGGTGTCGAGGTCGGGCGAGCGCGGATGGCCGTAGGGGAAGGCGGCGACACCGACGCAGAAGTCGCCCAGCTCGCGCACGAGGCGCACCAGCTCGTCGGCGTAGTTGAGGCCCTGCGGGTGTGCCACCCACTCGCCCATCGGGTTGCCGGGCGGGTCACCGCGCAGGGCGAGGATGTTGCGCACGCCCAGTGCCGCGTACCAGCCGATGACGTTGCGCAGGTCGGCGATGGAGTGCTCGACCGCGGTGAGGTGCGCCATCGACACCAGGGTGGTCTCGCGGGCGACGCGGCCGGTGGTGCGGATGGTGCGGTCGCGGCTGGAGCCGCCCGCCCCGTAGGTGACCGAGACGAACGCCGGGTCGAGGCCTTCGAGCTCCCGGATGGCGTTCCAGAGCCGTTGCTCGTCCTCGGCGTCTCGCGGCGGCATGAACTCGACGGAGAACACGGGTCGACCTGTCCGGATTCGCTCCACCACCGTCGTCATGTGCACAGCGTAGCGGGCGCCAATTGCCTGGAACAGCGCTCTGGACCGATGCTGGATCGGTGGTCGACAACGCAATTCCGGTCACAGTGTGGCCCCCCGGCGCGGCGGGCCGAGTGTTCACAGCGGACGATGGCGGTGTGCAGCAGGCACAGGGAACCCAGGTAATCGACGCGCCGATCGACCGCGCGCTCGCCACCCACGTCGAGCGGAGCCTCGCCGACTACCTCGCCACCAGGGGCGAGGCGATGACCGCGATGGCCCCCTCGTTCGGCTCGGCTGTCGACGCGCTCTCCGAATTCGTGCTCAGCGGTGGGAAGCGGCTGCGGCCGACGTTCGCGTGGTGGGGGTGGCGCGGCGCGGGCGGCAGCGGCGACGACGAACAGGCGCGGGCCGTGTTGCGGGCGGTGAGCGCGTTGGAGCTGATCCAGGCGTGCGCGCTGGTGCACGACGACCTGATAGACGCCTCCGCGGTGCGTCGGGGCAAGCCGACCGTGCACGTGTCCTTGGCTTCGCGCCATCGTGCGCGCGGTTGGCTGGGTGAGCCGGAGCGTTTCGGCGCGGCTGCCGCGATCCTGCTCGGCGATCTGGCGCTGGCGTGGGCGGACGACATGTTCACGGGCTCCGGCCTCGATCCACACAGGC